>JAFLCM010000270.1 GCA_017303565.1 Planctomycetota bacterium | reverse complement strand
GCCGCTGAACACCTCGCGACCGTCCAAAGACAGCGAGTACGACACGTTCTCCAAAGGCAACGGGTCGGCATTCTCGTTCGTCCCCTTGAGCAGGAACGTCACCACCGTGCCGCCCTCGGTCCGCTGCGTCACGCCCGCGTCGATCACCTCGAACTTCGGCGGCTTGGGCGTGGAGAGGCAGCCGGCCAGCAGCGCGGCGCTCAGGGACAGGACCAGCACGGGACCACGGCGGAGAAGGGGCTGACGCATCCGCGCAGACTACCATTGCCCCGCGTGCCCGGCACCTCAGCCCAGTCCCCCGACCAGCGCGCCGGCGTCGCGCCGATGCCCCTCGGTGTCCTCCTGCGCCGCCTCGCCGGGCTGGCGTGGGCCCACCGGCGCGTCGCCCTCCCCAGCGCCCTGCTCACCGTCTGCGTCCAGGCGCTCATGCTCGCCATGTACACCGGGCAGGGCCTGGCCATCGACCACATCCGCCACAGGATCGACCCCGACGCCCCCGCTCCCCACTGGCCCATGGGCATCGCCCCGCCCGAGGCCTGGGGCTTCATGGGCGCGCTCACGGCCTTGGGACTGGGCGTGCTCTTTCTCTCGGTCGGCGCGGCGTTGGCCCGCTTCGCGCTCCGCGTCGCCGACGAGCGCTTCGTCCAGACCTGCGTCGTCGACCTCCGCGTCCGCCTCTACGACAAACTCCAGCGCCTCAGTTTCACCTGGTTCGACACCCACGACACCGGCCAGGTCATCAACCGTATCACCGGCGACACCCAGGCCGTCCGAGGGTTCATCCAGGGCGTGATGGTCCGCTCGGTCGTCGCCCTCGTCACGCTGGTCGTCTTCCTGGCGTTCATGGTTTCGACGCACACGGGCCTGACGCTCGCGTGCCTGGCCTTCGTGCCCGTGCAGGTAGGGGCGATGTGGGTCTACGGGCGCGTGAGCAAGCCGCAGTTCCTCGAACAGTCGCGCCTCACCGACCGCCTCGTCAAGAACTTCCAGGAGGCGATCGCCGGCGTGCGCGTCATCCGCGCCTTCGGGCAGGAGCGCCGCCGCCTCTCGGTCTTCGATGAGCACTCCGCCCGCGCCCGCGACCAGCGCATCGGCATCGCCAAGACCCAGGGCGTCTACCAGCCCCTGACACAGGCCTGCGGCGAATGGACCCTTGCGGTGCTGCTCCTCTACGGCGGCTGGCTGGTCCTCAACGGCCCCGCCGAGGGCGGCATCGCGCTCGGCACCCTCTGGGTCTTCCGCGGCCTGCTCGGGCACCTCGCGGGGCAGGTGCAGGCGATCCTCGAGATCATCGCCAGCGGGCCCGAGGCCCTCGCGGGCGCCGAGCGCGTCTTCCGCCTGCTCGACGAACCCCTCACCATCGACTCACCGAAGGAGCCGCTCGCCCCAGAGGGCGCGCCCGTCCGCGGCGCGGTCGAGTTCAAGAACGTCACCTTCGCCTACCCCGCTCGAAGCAAGGACGCCGACGACGCCGGCAGCCACGCCACCGGCGCGCTCGACCGCCCCGCGCTCGTCGACGTCTCGTTCCGCGTCGAGGCCGGCGAGACCGTTGCCGTCGTCGGACCCACCGGCAGCGGCAAGTCCACGCTGCTCTCACTCATCGCCCGCTTCCACGACCCGCAGGTGGGCTCGGTGGTCATCGACGGGGTCGACGCCAAGCGCTGGCAACTCGAGGCCCTCCGCCACGCCGTCGGCTACGTCTTCCAGGAACCCTTCCTGTTCAGCAACACCATCCGCAACAATGTCGCGTACGCGGTGCCGGGCGCGGGCGATGAGGACGTCACCCGCGCCATCGCCTCCGCCGAGGCGCTCGACGTGGTGAGAGAAGCGCCCAAGGGGCTGGACACCGTCATCGGCGAGCGCGGCGTCTCGCTCTCAGGCGGGCAGCGCCAGCGGCTGACCATCGCGCGGGCGCTGCTGCTCCGCCCGCCGATCCTCGTCCTCGACGACGCCACCGGCTCCGTCGACGCCGTCACCGAATCCGCCATCCAGCGCGCCCTCGACCGCGAGATGGCCGGGCGCACCACCTTCATCGTCGCCCACCGCCTGAGCACGCTCCGCCGCGCCGACCGCGTGATCGTCCTCGAGCACGGGCGGATCGTCGACATCGGCACCCACGACGAACTGATGAACCGCCCGGGCCACTACCGCGCCGCCGCGCTCATCCAACTCTCGCTCGATGATGACGAACCGGGCGCGAGCCACGGGGAGGCCGCCGCGTGAGCGCCCCCAGCCCCAACCCGTCTCCGCGACCCGCCGCCGCCGGCTCGGTGAACGCCGGCTCGGTGAACGCCGGCTCGATCAATCTCGGCTCGCTCGTCGTCGCCAGCCTGCCGCAGGACGAGAAGGAAGCCGAGTTCCGCCCCTTCCGCTGGTCCATCGCGCGCCGCCTCTTGGCCTACATGAACCACCACCGCGCCCTGATGACGCGGATCGTCGTCTACGGCCTCTTGCTCTCACTCATCAACTCGCTCGTGCCCGAGGCCGTCAAGCAGACCGTCGCCCTCACCATCGAGCACCCCGAGAAGTGGACGGCCCTCACCGGCTCCGCGCCGGTCTGGGGCCTGTGGGCCGGCGCGGGGGCGATCTTCGTCCTCGGTCTGGCCTTCTACCTCGTCATGCGCGTCCGCCTCGTCGCCGTCAACGCCATCGGCGAAAGGGTGGTCTACGACATCCGCCACGACCTCTTCGCCCATGTGCAGACGCTGGACATGTCGTTCTTCGACCGCACGCGCCTGGGCCGGGTCCTGTCGCGCGGCACCGGCGACGTCGCCGCCGTCCGCTCCGCCGTGGTGCAGGTCATCCCCCGCACCATCATCCACACGGGCATGGGCGCGTTCGCGCTGGCGCGGATGTTCAGTTTCGACTGGCCGCTCGCGCTGGCCCTGTGCGCCCTCGGGCCCGTCCTCTACTGGGGCAACACCCTCTTCGACCGGCGCCTCACCGAGGCCTACCGCGTCGTGCAGGAGAGTTTCAGCCGCCTCACCTCCAACATCGCCGAGACGGTCAGCGGCGTACGCGTCACCCAGGCCTTCGCCCGCGAGCGCGTCAACGCCGAACTCTTCAAGGAACTCTGCGCGAGCCACACCGCCAACAACATGCGCGCCGCCCGCGTCCACGGGCTCTACATCCCCTTCTACGAACTCAGCGGCCAGATCGCCGCCGGCGTCATCCTGCTCTTCGGCGGCTGGCGCATCAGCCAGGGCCACATGGGCCTGGCCGAACTCGTCGGCTTCCTGCTCTACACCGGGAACTTCTTCCTCTCGATCGTCATCCTCGCCGACCTCTACAACGTCACGCTCCAGGCGATGGCGGGCGCGGAGCGCATCTTCGCCCTCATGGACACCGGGCCCGAGATCACCGACGCCGCGGACGCGCAGCCGCTGCCGCGCACCGGGCGCGGGGCCGAGATCTTGTTCGACGCCGTCGGTTTCGGCTACACGCCGCAGCGGACGGTGCTGAAAAACATCTCCTTCCGCGTCCCGCCGGGGTCGAGCGTGGCGCTGGTCGGGCACACCGGCTCTGGCAAGACCAGCATCGTCAGCCTGATCACCCGCCTCTACGCCAACCAATCGGGGCGCGTGCTGATCGACGGACGCCCCATCGAGTCGATCACCCTCGCCTCGCTCCACGACCAGACCGGCCTGGTCCTTCAGGACAACTTCCTCTTCGCCGGCAGCGTGCTCGACAACATCCGCTTCGCCCGCCCCGAGGCCACCGAACAGGAAGTCCGCGACGCCTGCGAAGCGCTCGGCTGCCTCGAGGTCTTCGAGGCCCTGCCCCGCGGTCTGGAGACGGACGTGGGCGAGCGCGGCGGCGGGCTCTCCCTCGGCCAGCGCCAACTCGTCACTTTCGCCCGCGCCATGCTCGCCGACCCCCGCATCCTCATGCTCGACGAGGCCACCAGCGCCGTCGACACCTTCACCGAGCACCGCATCCAGACCGCCCTCGAACGCCTCATGGAAGGCCGCACCAGCGTCATCGTCGCCCATCGGCTCTCGACCGTGCGGCGCTGCGACCAGATCCTCGTCCTCGACCACGGCGAGGTCGTCGAACGCGGCACCCACGAGGGCCTGCTGGCCGCCGGGGGGCGGTACGCGACGCTGTACAACGAGTTCGTGCGGCTGTCCGAGGGCGAGCCCGAGACACGCTGAACGGGGCCCCGCGGGCGGGGGGAAACGCCCGCTGCCGCCCGAAAAATGTACAAAATGCCGTGGATTTATCCGACGTATGTTGTACAGTAAAGCGCCGTACCCGCCTCGGCGCAGCGGCCCCGCTCCCGGCCGCCCCGCCGTCCCGAACGAACCCGAGCCGGAGGTCGCCCCCATGATCGATGCCACGCTCGACATCTCCGAGGCCCGCAGCCAGTTCACGCGTCTGGATGAACGCCTGCGCGACGAGCGCGTCATCCGCATCACGCGCCACAACAAGCCCGTTTTCGCGG
>JAFLCM010000027.1 GCA_017303565.1 Planctomycetota bacterium | reverse complement strand
CGCGACGCTGGCGACCGAGGAGTTCGCGCCGATGAAGACGATCATCGGGGTGAGGAGCGACTTCGGGGTGGCGAGGGCCATGGCGCGCATGAGGGCGCTGAAGAGTCCGAACTTCTCGGCCACGCCGATGCCGAGCATGCCCACGAAGATCAGGCCCAGCGCGGGGGTGTGGGTGAAGTTGCGGAGCATCGAGGAGAGCATCCAGTAGACGCCCTCGGTGGTGAGCAGGCTCTTGGGCGCGAGGCGCTCGCCGCTGGGCTCGAGCGTGACCTCGGGGCGCCCGTTGTCGCCGAGCTTGGGGGTGAGTTTGGGCTTGCCCGCGGCGTCCAGCACCGGAGCGCCGGAGGCGTCGAGCTTCTGCACCATCTGCACGGTGGGCTTGACGGGCTGCACCGTCCAGCCGATGCCCGCGCCGACCGCCGAGGCGACAACCACGAGCGCGGCGAGCAGCGCGAACAGGAGCGCCGGCTCGGGTAGACGGTTGCCGATGCGTTCGATCAGGTCGAGCACGCCCGAGCGGGGGGCGTTGAGGTTTGGCGGCGGGGTCTCGGGCTGGGACATGTCACGATCATCCCCGGTTTCGCGTGTCCTTGCAGGCGCCGGTGGGGAATCGTGAAGCGGGTGGGGTCACGGGCAGGGGCGACCGAACAGCCCGATGAAGGTGACGAGGTCGGGGGTGCTGACGATGCCGTCGGCGTTGAGGTCGGCGCGTTCGCTGCCGGGGGGCTGGAAGGTCTGTCCGAAGCGCCCGATGAAGTAGACGAGGTCGGGGGTGCCGACGCCGGGCGGGTCGACGAAGTCGCCGGGGCAGGTCGGCGGTGTGACGGGCGAGAGGGTGGGGACGACGGTGACGGTGCTGTCGCCGGGGGTGCGCTGGGCGGCGCGGGCCCCGAGCGTCTGGCTGCTGATGACGATGAGGTCTTGAGTCGGGTTGGTGTCGATGTTGCCGGCGAGGACGAGCAGCGGGTCGCCGCTGGTTGAAAGATCCGAAAGGAGGGGGGCGAAGGCGAGCGGGGCGATCTGCCCCGGCGTGGGGGGCTGCTGGTCGTTGCGGAGGACGCGGACGACCGAGGCGGGGTCGCCCGGCTGGGCGCGGGTGACGAAGGCGAGGTCGCGGTCGCCGTCCTGGTCGAGGTCGGCGGCGGCGACGGAGGTGGGGTCGGAGCCGACCTCGAAGTTGACGGCGGGGCTGAACTGCCCGTTGCCGAAGACGCGGACGATCGAGGCGGAGCCGGAGCCGGCGCCGCGGGCGCTGTCGAAGCGGTTGTTGACGGAGATGATCGAGGCGAGCGAGTCGGTGTCCTTGTCGGACTCGAGGTCGAGCAGGACGATGTCGGGCGAGGGGCCGACGTTGATGGTCTGGGCGGAGCCGAAGCGGGCCGAGGGATTCGAGGAGAACCCGGTGTTGAACAGGACGGTGAGCGTGGAGCCGGGGCTGGACTCGGTGCCGGTGTTGGCGACGACGACGTCCGGGCCATTGGGGTCGGTGGCGCCCTCGAGAATGCCGGCCGCGACGGCGGTGGGGCTGTTGCCGACGGGGATGGGCGATTCAGCGGCGAAGTTCTGCCAGGCGTTGGCGGACACGCCCTGGTTTCGCAGCGGCACGAGGCTGCCGGTGGAACCGGCGCCGGCGACGGTGACGACGGCGTCGGTGAAGGCGTCGGCGTTGTAGTTGATCGCGGCGACGCCGCCTGGGTTGATGCCCACGGGCACGGAGGGCGAGAGCGCGTTGAACGAAAGGTTTCCGGGTCCCGTGGAGGTGTTGAGCAGCGTCTGCAGCGTGCCGGAGGCGCGGTTGACGACCACGATGTCGGACCTGGAGTCGTTGTTGAAGTCGGCGACGGCGATGTCCACGGGGTTGAGGCCGACGGTGACGGTGAGCTGGCTGGCGAATCCCTGCCACGCGCCGCCGGTGTTCACGCCCAGGTTCCGCAGGACGATGACGCTGCCGGGGGTGGTGTCGGGGCTGGTGGCGGCCGGGACGGCGAGCGCGAGGTCGCGGAAGCTGTCCTTGTCGAGGTCTGTGAGGACGGCGTCGGTGGGGAGGCCGGGGGTTCCGAAGTCCTGGTTGTTGCCGGTGGCGATGTCGGACGCGAGGGTGGCTTGAACGACGCGGACCACGCGCCGCCCGTTGCCGTCGGTGGTGTACTGGAGCTGGAAGTAGCGTCCGTCGGCGAGGCCGGGGAAGAACGCGACGTCGAAGGCGGCGTTCCCGCCGGTCGTGCTGCCGAGGGTGTCTGAGGAGAGGATGGTGGCGTTGTACGCGCCGACAGGGGGCAGGAAGCCGTTGGCGAGGGAGACGAACAGGCCGCCGGCGAGCAGCGTGTTGCCGGTGACGTTGAGTCGGTCGTTGTCGCCCTGGGCCAGTTCGATACGGAGTGAGCCGCTGGCGGCGCCCGTGCCCTGCAGGACGCCGACCTGCTGGTAGCCGGAGGTGAGGCTGAACGAGCCGATCGAGGCGGGAGCGCCGGGGACCGGGGCGACCGAGCCCGGGGCGACCGCGCCGAAGTTCAGGACAGGGCCCGAGAGCGAGGCGTTGCCCGCGAGGGCGCCCTCTTGGAGCACGAGGGTGCCCGCGAGGCCGGTCTGAGCGGTGGCGCCGTCGCGGACCAGGAGCGTGCCGCGCTGCACCACGGTGAGCAGGGACGTCTGCCAGAGCGCTCCCGAGCCGGACACGTCGATCAGGCCCGAGGCGCCGGGCTGCTGGCCCAGGGTTGCAAAGGGGGTGGAGACCGAGGCGCCGGCGTTGATGCGGAGCGCCGCGTTCCCGAGGCAGCCGACGCAGAACGACGAGCCGCTGTTGCTCCATGCGGCGGCGTTCAGCGCGATATCCGCGCTCGTGCCCGGCGCGTTGGCGAGGAGCGCGGACGTGCTCGCCAGCGAGCCGTTCGCGAGCGTGAGCCGGGCGGCGTCGGCGGGGAACGAGCCGTTGGGTCCGTTCGCGGCGACGACCATCGGCTGGGCCGCGTTCGTCAGCGTGAGCGAGCGGCCCGAGAGGTTCAGCGTCACTTCGTCGCGGCGCACCTGCATCGAGCCGGCCACGGCGTTCGCGCCGAGCGCGACCGAGTACAGGCCAGCGAGGTCGAAGACCATGGTGTCCGCGGCGGTGGGCACGCGGGGCGACCAGTTACCGGAAGCGGCGAACGCGCCGCCGGTGGGTTCGACCCAGAAGGTTTCGTTCTGGGTAGCGGGGGGAGGCGTCTCGTACGCGCCGGGGTCGGGGATGGGGCCGGTGGGGCCGCCCGCGGGCACGCCGGAAAGATCGAGGACGCGTCGCCCGCCGCCGAAGTCGAGCGGCAGGGGCTCGGCGGTGTTGGTGTCGGCGTCGTCGTCGCGCGGGTCGGCGAGCAGCGCGGGAACCGAGGCGTCGCCCGTGTCGGCGAGGGTTGAGGTGGGCTGAAGGCGTGGGTTGTCGTCGAGGGTGCCGATGACGTTGTCGGCGCCGTCGGGGTCGACGAACTGGGGGTCGGAGCCGGTGTTGCCCGAGGCGCTGGAGACCAGGCCCTGCACGCAGGTGTTCGTGATGTTGAAGGTGGCGACCGATCCGGGGTTGCCGATGATGAGCGCGCCCGGGAACGAGACGGGGTTGGTGCCGTCGATCTCGTCGGAGTAGAAGTTGTAACTCTTGGGTCGGGCGGTGTTGGCGTAGAAGATGGAGTTGACGACGCGGGGGGTGGGCTGCGGGGTGATGCCGTCCCAGCCGAAGAAGACGCCGGCGTTCAGGTCGCCGTAGTTCCGGGTGAGGGTGCAGAAGGCCATGAAGGTGTTGCCGCGCGCGTTGACGACGCCCGAAGCGGAGTTGTAGCGGCAGAAACTGCCGAACTGGTCGGGGGTTGGGTTGAGCGAGCAGGTGTTGCCGGTAAAGACGCAGTTGATCAGCCGCGGTCCGCTGAAGCCGCCCCCCGCGGCGGGCACGGGGCGGTCGTGGTAGATGGCGAACCCGCCCTGGCCCGAGGCGTTGGCGTAGAAGGCGCCGTTGCGGACTTCGAGCGGAAGGCGTAGATCGCGCCGCCGATGGCGTCGGGCGCAGAGTTCCCGGCGAAGGTGCAGCGGTCGAGGATCGCCGAGGGCGCGGTGGAGTCGGGGGTCGAAGAGACGCTGCCGGCGAGGTAGAGCGCCCCGCCGCGCCCGTTGGCGCCCGGGCCGGTGTCGTTGCTGGTGAAGATGCAGCGGAGCAGGCGGACGTTGGTGTCGGCGGCGGAGAGCGCCGCGCCGCCGTAGTTGTTCGCGGGGCTGGCGATGTTGCGGTTCGATATGAACGTGCAGTCGGTCAGCACGTCGGTGTTCGGGGCGGCGGGGTTGCTCTGGAGTGAGACGGCGCCGCCGTTGGCGTTGGCGCTCACCGCAGGGTCGCCGACGGTGTTCGAGGTGAACTCGACGCCGTTGAGCGTGAGGGGCGTGGGGTTGTCGGAGCGGCGATAGATCGCGCCGCCGTTGGTGAGCGCGGTGTTCGAGATGAACTTGGTGTTGCCCGACGGGCCGGGGAGGAAGTTGATGAACTTCGCGCGCACGGTGGCGACGGCGCCGCCCGCGCCGGCGGTGTTGCCCTGGAAGACGCAGCCGCGGAACTCGAGGGCGCTGTTGGGGTTGGCGGGGTTGCTGTTGACGAACATCGCGCCGCCCTGGCCGTTGGCGGTGTTGTTCTCGAAGCGGCAGTCCTCGAAGACGGTGGTGCCGGTGCCGAACTGGAAGATCACGCCGCCGGCGGTGCCGGTCTGGCCCGAGGGGTTCAGGCTGCCGGCGCGGTTGTTGCGGATGGTGACGTTGCGGAAGGTGGCGGTGCTGAGGTTGATGTTGACGCCGGCACCGATGTTGCGGGTCGAGGTGTCCGAGACGCCCTTCTCGATCGTCACGGCGTCGATGGTCATGCCCGAGTTGTTGAGCAGGGTCAGGACGGTGTAGGCGTTGTCGGCGTCGGCGTCAAGAGCCCCGATGTCGCCCGAGAGGATGGTGGGGTGGGCCTGCGGGTTTCGCAGGGTTGGCGTGGCGTCCTGGCCGGCGAAGCCGCCGAGGATCGCGGTGTTGTTGCGGAACTCGCGGAAGGACGCGGAGCGTGGGTCGGTGGGCGGGTTGAGTTGGGTGGGGAAGTAGGTGCCGCCCGAGACCCAGATTTCCACCTGTGTAGCGCTCGGGACCGACCGGGACACGTTGATGGCCGCCTGCAGGTCGTTATAGGCGGTTGCCCAGGAGGCGCCGTTGCCCCCGGCGGGTGCGCCGGATCGCACCCGGAGCACGGTCTGGGCGTGGGCGGTCGCCGCGGCGAAAAGCACGGTCGTCGTGAGCAGCAGTCGAGAAAGCGCGGTCATGGCTCCTCCGGAGGATTCGAGCGATTGGGGTCCCGGGCGCTGGCCGACCCCTCCGGAGAGAGACGCGACCCGCGGTCGCAAGTGGAACCGCAAGGGGGTGCCCAAACAACCCTCGCAAGCGATTTCACGATGGAAATTACACAATGATCGGTGAAAGTTTGGATCGGTCGCGGTATTCTCGGTCACGCCAGCGCCGGGAGCTGCTTTCTCAGTCTCTCTTTCTCGCGGGCGCGTGCGTTGCCCTGACGTGTCCCGGGCCGCCGACCAATCCCGGGAGATCGCATCGATGACCAAGAGCAACCCTTCTCAACCCCACAGCGACCTGGAGGCCCCGACGTCGCCGGTGAAGCGCGGCACGGGGGCCAACTCGTCGTTCATGGTCGCGCCGGTCGGATCTGAGAACCTTCCCGCGACGATCGGGCGCTACCGCGTGCTGAAGGAACTCGGTCGCGGCGGCATGGGCGTGGTGTACCTGGCCAAGCGGGCCGAGGACGTGGTCTCGCAACCCCTGGCGATCAAGGTGCTCAAGCGCGGGCTTGATACCGAGCAGGTGCTGAAGCGGTTCAATCTGGAGCGCCAACTGCTGGGGGCGATGAACCACCCGCACATCGCGCGGCTGTTCGACGCCGATTCGACCGAGGACGGGCGCCCGTTCCTCGTGATGGAGTACGTCGAGGGCGAGGCGATCGACAAGTACTGCTTCAACAACCGCCTGACGATTCCGCAGCGACTTCGGCTGTTCCAGAAGGTGTGCTCGGCGGTGCACGCGCTGCACCAGAACCTCATCGTCCACCGGGACCTCAAGCCGGGCAACATCATCGTCAACGCCCAGGGCGAGCCGAAGATCCTCGATCTCGGTATCGCCAAGCTGATCAACCCGACGTTCGGCGGCCTCGCGGACCAGACCATCGGCGAGACCCAGTTGATGACGCCCGAGTACGCCAGTCCCGAGCAGGTGGCCGGGCGTCCCATCACCACCGCCAGCGACATCTACTCGCTGGGCATGGTCCTGTACGAACTCTTGACGGGCGAGCGGGCGTACTCGTTCCAGACGCGGTCTTCCGACGAGATCCGGCGGCTGGTGTGCGAGATCGACCCGGAGCGCCCCAGCACGCGGGTGAGTCGGACCGTCGGCGTGGGCAACACCACCGCCATGACGATCGCGCCGGTGGGGCGGCTGCAGCGCACGCTGGAGGGCGACCTCGACGACATCGTGCTGATGGCCCTCGAGAAGGTGCCGGCGCGCCGGTACCCGTCGGCCCAGGACCTGAGCCAGGACATCGAGCGCCACCTGACGGATGAGCCGGTGAAGGCGCGGCGGACCAGCCAGCGCCGGCTGTACTTCGCCACCAAGTTCTTCCACCGCAACCGCAAGGCGGTGAGCGCGGCGGCGGCGGGGGTGGTGGTCCTGACCGGCGCGTTCGCGGTGGCGGCGTACGGGTGGAACTCGGCGGATCGCGAGCGCCGCGTCGCGGCGGACGAGAAGCGGAGCGCCGAGGCCGCGCGTCAACTGGCCGAAGAGAACGAGCAGCGGGCCGTCTCGGAGAAGCAGCGGGCCGACGAGTCGTTCCGGCGCAGCCTCGCGCTGGTGAACGACCTGCTCCTTCGGACGTTCAACGACGTCTCCAGGCTGGAGGAACCGACCGACTCGATGGCGTCGATCTTGGAGGATGCTGCGAAGTTCATCCGCTCGCAGCCGCCCGAGTACCAGAACGACCCCGAGGTGAAGAAATCGGTCGCGGAACTGCACGAGAAGATGGGAACGCTGCAGTTCTCGCGCGACAACCCTCACGTCGGCAAGCCTTCGGAGGCGATCCTGAACTACCGCGCGTCGATCCAGGGACGGCGCGAACTGCTGATCGACACGCCGGAGAACAAGGAGCTGCGCCACGGCGTGTGGCAGTCCAACCGATTCGCCGGTCAGGCGGCGGCCGCGATGGGGCGGACCGACGAGGCGCTGACGCACCTGCGGGCGGCGCTCGAACAGTCCGGCGTGCAGTCACGCGAGGGTGATGCGCCGACGCTCAACCGCGTGCGCACGCTGCTCACGCTCGGCGGCGCCCTGCGCGACGCCTGGCGGTGGAAGGAAGCGGTCGCCGCGAGTGAGGAGTCGCTGCGTCTGCGGGAACAAGATGCGGCCCGGAGCGGTGACGCGCAGCCCTCCCGGCCGTTGTCAACGGGCTACGCGAACGTCGGTGAAGTGCTGCTGGATGCGGGGCGTGCGGCCGAGGCCGTGGAGCCGCTGCGGCGGAATCTCGAGATGAAGCGTGCCCTCGCGGCACAAGCCCCGGCGGCGAACGCCCGCACCCGGCGCGACACCGCCAACGCCGAACTGCTTCTGGGCACGGCGCTGGTCCGTTCGGGCCGTGCCGATGAGGGCATGCCGCTGCTGAGGAGCGCGTGCTCGGCCCTGGACTCGGCCCCCGACGCTGAATCCGCCCGCAAGACCCGCAACGCCCGAGCAATCATGGACCGCGCCGAGTTTGCATCGGTGCTCGGCGCCGCCTCCGCCGCGCTCGGGCAGAAGAAAGAGGCGCAGGCGCAGTTCGAGGCGCAGGTCGCCGCGGCTCAGCAGTTGATCGGCGTCGACGCGTCGAACGCGTGGGCGAGGTTGATGCTGGCCAGGGGCCAGCGGGCCCTGTCGTCGCTGCTGCGCGACAGCGACAGGCCGAAGGCCGACGAGCTGCTGAACGCCGCGGTCGATGGACTGAGGGCGCTGGTCAAGGACGCACCCGAGTACCAGCGTGCCAAGGGTGAGCTGGCGTTTGCGCTGGCGGACTGGGCGGAAGCGAGCAAGGCGGCGCAGGCGGAGGAGGCTGGGCGACGCTCCAACGAGGCTCTGCAGTTGGCGCTCAACCTGCAGAACATTGACGGGTCGCACGCGGAGATGGGCGAGTTGGTGCGCCGCCTCGCCGCGACGCCTCGCTGAAATGGCGGGCCGACCGTCGGGACCTCACGCCCTGCGCTTCGGGACTTTCTTGAGCACGGTCCGCTTCACGAGACGCTTGCCGGCGGTGCCGCCGACCGGCGCCGGGGGCGGCGGGGCGTTGTCGAACAGCGCGGGCGATTGATCGGAGGAGGCCTTGGAGCCCCGCGGCGTTCGCGCCGGCCTCGGCGCGGGCGCAAGTTCCGCTTTCTCGCGGCCCTTGGCGGGCGCTGCCGCCGGCGACGGGGGCACGGGTTCGCCTCCCGCGGGCGCGACGATGATCACGCCGTCCTGGTCCGCGGGGTCCTCGTGCTTGATCGCCCTGCCCTCGTCGTCGAGTTCGAGGTCGGCGATGGCGGTGCGCTTGCGGGCCTGGTCGAGCAGGGCGTCGTAGAGGCGCTTGGCCTCGGCGCCGTTGATGGCGCTGACGGCCTTGGAGATCTCGCCGATGTAGCGCTCGAAGATGTCGCGGCGTTCGCCCTCCCGGCGCATCTTGAGGCGCTTGCGGAGGTACGTCCCGAGCTTCCGCCCGCACTCCATCAGCGCGAGTTTCATCTCCTTGCGGATCTCGTCGTAGTCCGCGATCGCCTCTTTGCTCTCGCTGGTGAAGGGCACCCAGACGCTCGCCATGTGGATCATCACCACGATCGGGCCGACCGGGGCGCCGCCGCGGGGCTGCTGCAGGTCGTAGTTCCGCCAGTTGGTCTCGACGACCGCCTTGAAAGACGAGCACGCCGACTGCTGGTACTGGAGCGGCACGCGGTTGGCGAAGCGGATGACCCGGGCCTGCTCGTCGGCGGCGAGTTCCCCCCCGAAGGCGATGGCCGCCTCGATGAGGAACGGGCGCCCGCGGTAGATGTCCGGCTCGCGGCTGCTGGCGGCGTAGAACTCCGCGCGCACGCCCTTGAGCATGCCGGCAAGGAGTTGGCGCACTCCGATGGGCGCGAGGCAGTCCGTGGGCGGCGGGGGGAGTTTCGCCTCCTGCAGCGCCTTGAAAAGCTTCTCGGCTTTCGCGTGATCGATGTCGTCGCAGCGCGTGCGGCTGGTCACGCCGATCGCCTCGCACAGCCCGCTCGCGGAGGCGCTCGACACCCGGCAGAACTTGTCCTGCAGGAAGTTGTACAGCGTGTACGAGGAGCGCTCCGCCTCCGCCTCCTTCAGCATCTGGAGGAGGATGCCCAGTTCCACGCCCTTGGGGTGCGGCTGGATCTCCTTGGTCTCGGGCGGCATCTCGGTCACGGCGCGGGGGAAGACCGTGACGCCCAGGGTCTCTTCGGTGCGAACGGGCGCGGCGTCGGGGGGCGGCTCCGACGGCGCTTCGCCGCCGGTCGCCGGCCCTTCGACCCCGGCGGCCTTGCGCTTCTTGCGGTCGAACTCCAGCGCCTCGTCGGGTTCGTCGGCGCTGGCCCGCGCCGGCGGGACGAAGACGATCCGGGCGTGCGGGTTGGCGATGGCCGTCAGTTCCAGGAACTCGTCGACGCTGCCGCGCCCGCGCTGGTACTTGCCCTCGAGCTCGACCGTGACGCTCGTGCCGGTGGCGTAGGCCTCGGGGTCGAGCAGGCCGCCGGACTTGTCGAGTTCCCGCGTTCCCGGCGTCAGCGTGCGGAGGCGCTGCAGGGGGAAGTCCTCGGTCTCCTCGTCGACCGTGACTTCGGCGCGGTTGGTCTTGGTGTTCATCGCCAGCTCGATGTGGTGAGCCGGCTTCTTGGCGCTCGGGCGGGTCTGGATCACCATCGGTCGCCCGGTGGTGATCAGGCCGTACATGCCCGCGGCGGAGATGCCGATGCCCTGCTGGCCCCGGCTCATCTTCAGGCGGTGGAACTTCGAGCCGTAGAGCAGCCGCCCGAAGATGTTCTCCACCTGCTTGCGGACGATGCCCGGGCCGTTGTCGACGATGGTGACGCGGTAGCGGGAACTCTTGGCCTCGCGCCCGCGGTCGGGCTGCAGGTCCTCGATCACCACGGTGATCTCGGGCAGGATGCCCGCCTCCTCGCACGCGTCGAGCGAGTTGTCGACCGCCTCCTTCACGGTCGTGAGCAGCGCTTTGCGCGGGTTGTCGAAGCCCAGCAGGTGCCGGTTCTTGGCGAAGAACTCGCTGACCGAGATGTCGCGCTGCTTCGCCGCCATCGTCTCGGCGGTCGCGCGCGGGGCACCAGTGGGCCGCGACCCCGGGCGTCCCTTCGACCTGGATTCGTTCTCGGCGTCGGACATCGGTTCCAGCAGCGCTTGGTTCATCTCGTGCCCTCCGTGGCGGGGCCAGTGTAGCCCGGGTTGCTCCCGCGACTTCCGGCCGCGGCGGGCCTACGCTGGGAACGCGGGCGGCCGATTCGGCGGCCGTCCACGGGACCGGGGACCCGCGCGCGGGTCTGAACCATTCAACAGAACGGAGCGGCATGAAGCGATCCCCTCGCTTGATCGTCGTGGCCAATCGGCTTCCGTTGGCGCGGTTCGGCGCTGGGAGCCAGGCCCGTTGGCAGGCCGGCGCCGGGGGGCTGGTCACGGCACTTCTCCCGGTCGTCAGGCGGACGCGCGGCGAGTGGATCGGCTGGAGCGGGGCCGCGGGCCGGGCGCCGAGGCACGAAGGCCGCGAGGGCGTGGCGATGCGGCCCGTGTCGCTCAGCCAGAGGGAGGTTGCCTCGTACTACCACGGCTTCTGCAACCGCACGCTGTGGCCGCTGTTTCACGACGCCATCCGCCCGCCGGAGTTCAAGCACGAGAACTGGGGACCGTATGTCGACGTGAATATGCGATTCGCGCGGGCGTCGGTGCGCTGCGCCAAGGCCGGCGACATGGTCTGGGTGCACGACTACCACCTGATGCTCGCGCCGGCGATGATCCGCCGGCTGAACCCCGGGCTCCGGGTCGGGTTTTTCCTGCACATCCCCTTTCCACCGGAAGAGTTGTTCGAGTGGCTGCCGTGGCGCCGGGCGCTCCTGGAGGGGCTGCTGGGCGCGGACGTGGTGGGCTTTCAGACGCACCTGGCGGCGCAGAACTTCTCCAGGCTGGCGCGGCGCTACACCGACGCCTTTGGCACCGACGCGCTGCTCCGCTTCGGGGGCCGCAAGGTCGTCGTGCGAGAGTTTCCGATCTCGATCGATTTCGACTGGTTCGACTCCCGCGCCCGCGGCGCCCGCGCCGTCCGGGAGGCCGCGGCGATCCGGTCGCGCATCGGCCCCAGGCGGCGCATCCTGCTCGCGGTCGACCGCCTCGACTACACCAAGGGCATCGATCACCGCCTCGAGGCGTTCAACCGGCTGCTCGAGCGGGGCGACGCCTCGGTCAAGAACTGCGTGCTCATCCAGGTCGCCGCGCCCAGCCGCGAGTCCGTCCGCGAGTACGAGGAGATCCGCGAGAAGGTCGACGCGATGGTCGGGCGGATCAACGGCGAGCACAGCCAGCCCGGGCGCGTCGCGGTCCACTATTTCCGGCGCACCCTCTCGCGCGAGGCGCTCGTTCCGTATTACCTCGCCGCCGACGTCATGCTGGTCACCCCGCTGCGCGACGGGATGAACCTGGTGTGCAAGGAGTACGTCGCCAGCCGCCCGGACCTGGGCGGCGTGCTCGTTCTGAGCGAGTTCGCCGGCGCCGCCGCCGAGATGCGCCAGGCCATGCTCGTGAACCCGCGCGACGTGAGCGGGACCGCCGACGCCATCCGGGCCGCCATGTCGCTCCCGCCCGCGGAGGCTCGGTACCGGATGGGATTCCTGCGGCAGCGGGTTCGGCGTCACGACGTGCACGAGTGGGCGGAGTCGTTTCTTGAGGAGTTGGCGCCGTGAACATCGCTCCCTCCACCAGCCCATTCGTTTACACGACCAACGGCGGGACCACGACGCTCAACAGCACCATCACCTCCGCAGGCGGGACCCAGATCACGAAAACGGGTGCCGGAACCTTGCACCTCGGCAACGGTGGCGGTGGCAGCGGTTCCAACCCGGCGCTCTACACCATCACCGGGGGCACTTTCAACAGCGCGACCGGCGTGTTTGACAGCATCCTTTCGATGCCGGCGGGCAACCGGCTGGGCGTCCAGGCAGGCAGTCCGACGACCGTGCTGACCCTGGACGCGGGCACGTTCCAGGTCACCACCGCCACAGGCAACGCCTTGGCCGCCAACCGACGAGTCCAGGTCAACGCCGCCGGCGGTGCGATTTCGGACTTCGGTAGTGGCAACTTCTACGAGCCTGCGATCATCAACAACGCCGGCAGCGGATCCTCTCTCTATCTATCCAACATCAGCGGCAACACC
>JAFLCM010000269.1 GCA_017303565.1 Planctomycetota bacterium | reverse complement strand
GGGCGGTGAGGATGTCGGGGACGGCGCCGTTGTTCTCCATGTCGGTGCCGTCGAACTTGTACCAGCCGCGGAACGGGAGGCGGACGAGGGTGCCGTCGATGAGGGTGGTGCCGTCGGTGGAGATGACGCCGCCGTAGGTGGTCATGCCGCAGAGGTTGCCGCGTTTGAGGTGCTTGAAGGCGTGGCTGATGATCTCGGCGTTGGAGAAGGATTTCTCGTTGCAGAGCATGTTGACGGGCTTGAGGTAGCGGGTGATGAAGAGACGGTCGCGGGGGTAGGCGCCGGGGTTGGGGGTTCCGCCGCGGGGGACGGTGTAGGCGTGGGCTGGGGAGAGAAGTGAGGCGAGGATGCGGTCTGCGGTCCATCCGCCGCCGTTGTTGCGGACGTCGACGAGCAGGCCGCCCTTGCCGTTGGCGGCGGCGTAGAGGTCACGCTCGAAGTCGACGACGCTGGGCTCGTCCATGCCGCGGATGTGGAGGTAGCCGAGTTTGCCGCCCGACCACTCGGCGACCTTCTCGGCGTTCTTCTGGCACCACCACTGATAACGGAGGAGGGTCTCGCGCTCGTAGGGGATGGGCGTGAAGAAAGCGGTGAGTTCGGTGCGGTCGGTCTTGCCGTCGATCTGGCGCTGGAAGGTGACGGCGACTTCCTTGCCGACCTTGCCACGGAGGACAGACTCGATGGAGTCGGTGGGTTCGAAGGGCTCGAAGTCGATGGCGGTGATGAGGTCTCCGGGCTTGAGCGCGGTGGAGCCTTCGCTGGCGGGACCGCGGGGAACGACGGACTTCACGCGGAAGACGCGGCCAGGCGCGAGGGCGGACTCAACGTCGATTCCGAGACGACCGCAGGTTTCGGCGAGGGGGGCGGGCTCTGGGGTTGAGAAGAAGCCGAGGTGGGAGGCGTTAAGTTCGCCGACGAGGCGCATGCCGACGTAGTTGAACTCCTCGCTGGTGCGGGTCTGCTTGGCGAGGGCGAGGTAGCGCTCGCTGACGGCCTTCCAGTCGAGGCCCTTCATGGTCGGGTGGTAGAAGACGGCGCCGAGGACGCGGGCGCCCTCGCTGAACTTCTGGGCGGCCTGGGCCTGGAGGCTGACGCGCTGGCGGTCGTCGATGGCCTGGGCATCGACCTTGCCGCCCTCGGGGGAGATCATGGCGGGGGCGCCCTTGTCGATGTAGACGACCTTGTCGCCGGTGAGGCTGACGTGCTGGACGCGGGGCTCGCCCTCGACGAGGCGTTTGCGTTCCTTGTCGTCTCCGTTCCACTTGACGGAGTAGAGGCCCTCGCCGCCGTCGCCGCCGTCGTTGCCGGTGAAGATGAGGCGTTCGCCGGCGGGCGTGATCTCGAGGTTGGACTCGTTGCCGTTGAGGCGGGTGATGCGGCGGATGCGGAGGTAGGCGTCGTCGAGGTCGGGCTCGAAGGGTTTCTCGTCGGCCTTCGGTTCTTCCTTCTTGGCTTCGTCCTTCTTGGGTTCGTCCTGCTTGGCCGGCTCGGGTTTGGCCTCGGGCGTTGCGGGGGCCGCGGCGGGGTCGGTGGTTTTGGGGTCGGCGGGTTTGGGGTCTTCGGGCTTAGGCGCGTCCTTCTTGGGCTCGTCCTTTTTGGATTCGTCTTTCTTGGCGTCGGCGTCCTTCTTCTTCTCGTGGTTCAGGGGTTTGCGCTTCTTGGCGGCGTCGGCGGCGTCCTTGTAGTACTTCTCGAGGTCGGGGGTGGAGAGGCTCTCGAGTTCCTTGTCGAGGTAGACGGCGTAGACGTCGAAGTCGCCGTTGCGCTCGGAGAGGAAGGCGAGGACCTTGCCGTCGGCGCTGAAGCGGGGCGCGCCGTCGACGTCGGGGTGGCGGGTGAGGTTGACGGCGGGGGCGCTGGCGTCGGCGCGGATCATCCACACGTCGGAGTTGAAGTCGTCGTCGCTGACGGCGTAGGCGACGAAGCGGGAGTCGGGGCTCCAGCGGAACTCGATGCCGTAGTCCCACGATTCGACGAGGCGGCGGGTGGTTCCGGCGGCGAGGTCGAGGATCATGATGTCGCCGCGGTTGCGACGGAAGGCGAGGCTCTTGCCGTCGGGCGAGGGGGCGGGGGCGCGGTCGCTGTCGCCGCTCATGCCGGGAGCGCGGCCGGTGTTCACGGGTTCGACGTTGAAGCGGATCGCTTTCGACCAGCGCTCGGCCTGTTTGGCCGTGTCGTCGTCCTTCTTCTTGTCGTCCTTCTTTTCTTCTTTCTTTTCGTCCTTCTTGGAGTCATCCGCCTTCGGCGCTTCCTTGGGCGCGTCGGGCTTCGGTTCAGCGGGTTTGGCCTCTTCTGGCTTGGCGGCTTCCTCGGCCTTCTTTTCCTGAGGCTTGGACTCCTTCTTGAAGGTGTCCTTCACCTCGTCGCGGGTCTGGGCGACGGTGGCGGCGAAGAGGGCGTCGCCGCCGTCCTCGTCGCTGCTGAAGTAGAGGGTGACGCCGTCGGGGGACCACGCGAGTTCGCGGCAGCGTCCGGAGGCGGTCATGGGGGTGACGCGGCGGGTGGGGGATTTCTCCTCGGTGGCGCGGACGTAGACCTGGCCGTAGGCGATGACGGCCATGGTCTTGCCGTCGGGGCTGAGGGCGGCGGCGGTGCTGTCGCGACCGACGTTCTTGAGCGTGAAGTTGTCGGACTCGTCCTCGGAAGCGGTGATGGTGAGGGGCTTGGCGGTCGGCGAGGCGTCGCGGAGGTTGAGGGTGTAGAGGGTGTCCCAAGCGCTGAAGACGCAGGTGTCGGAGGCGGCGTCGATGTCGTGGACGTCGTTGCCCTGGAGGTTGGTGAGGCGCCGGGCTTTGGATTCGCCGCCTTCGAGGGTCATGGCCCAGACGTTGACGGTGTCGAGTTCGCGGTCGGAGAGGAAGAGGACGGTGGAGTTGTCCTTCCAGCGGCCCTTTCCGTCGTTGCCGGCCCAGGTGGTGAGGCGGGTGAAGGCCTTGGTGTTGACGTCGTAGAGCCAGAGGTCGCGAGAGTCCGGCCCGCGGTAGTTGCGGCGTGACCACTCGCTGCCGCCGCGCTCGAACAGGACCTTGGTGCCGTCGGGTGAGGGGACGGGGTTCTCGCCGAAGCAGTCCATGAGGCGTTCGATGGGTCCGCCCGCGACGGGGACGCGGTACGGGCGGACGGCGCGGTAGACGTCGCCCTCGCGGGAGCTGCTGAACCAGATGTTCTGAGCGTCGGCGCTGAAGGCGGAGATGGTGAGGGCGCGGTCGGTCTGGGTGACCGGTTGAACGCCCGTGCCGTCGGGGTTCATGGTGAAGACGTTCAGCCCTCCGAGGCGGGCGGAGTTGAAGGCGATCTTGCTGCCGTCGGGGCTCCAGGCGGTGCGGAGGTCGAGGGCGGGGTGGCTGGTGAGGCGGGTGGCGAGGCCGCCAGTGGCGGGGACGCTCCAAACGTCGCCGCGCCAGGTGAAGGCGACGTTCTTTCCATCGGGGCTGATGGAGGGGAAGCGCGGGAAGTCCACGTTGCCGTTCGCGCCAAGGGCCGCGGAGACGGGGGCGAGGATCGCGATCAGGGCGGGGAACAGGGCCGGGCGGCGGGCGGTGCTCATGCGGCGCGTCTCAATCGGGGGCTCCGCGGCGGACGCGTGCTCCCGAAGCGCGCGATCACCCGCCGCGGAAACGGGCGGGGACGCGACTATACCGCCGAGTTGATCGGCGGTTGACCGGAGGTTGATTGCGGGGGGTGCGGTGTGCGGGGCTGCCCGGTGCCGGACGGCTCAGGGGTTGGTCGAGCCGGCGGGGGCCGACATGGGGGTGCCGTCCTCGTTGCGCAGGATGTCGACCTGGGTGGGGACGAGGATGTTGACCTTGGCGCTGGGGTCGTATGGCCCGTCGCCCTTGACGCCGACGATCATGCCGAGCTTCATTTCGAGCTGCTGGTTGGTCTCGGGGGTGAGGTAGGCGAGGGTGCGGGAGACGTTGGTGTCGATGCTCTGGACGCGGTAGAGGCGCGGGAGGCGGGCGCCGTCGTACATCTGGCTGACGGTGAGGCGTCCGACGACGAGGTACTGCTTGGAGCGCTGGATGCGCTCGATGCGGGACATGATGCCGCTGATGGCCTGGTCGGTCTGGGCCTTGAGTTCGGCCATGCGCCGGTACTTGCTCTGGAGGTCGACGCGGAGGCGGAGCAGGTCGATGCGGTTGTTGACGTAGACGACCTGGCGGGCGTTCATGGGTTCGGAGCCGAGGTCGGCCTTGAACTTCTCGTACTCGCCGATGAGCGGCTCGATCTCCGCGGACTCGACGGGCTGAGACGTGACGACGTTGAAGGCGTCGTCGAGTTGGCGGAGGCGCTCGGACTGGGCCTTCATTTTGGCGGCGATCTCGCGGGCGCGGATTTCTTCTGGGGTGGGCTCGCGCGGCTTGGGGGGCTCGACGGGCGTGGCTTCGACGGGAGCGGGGTCGGTGGTGGTGGGCGTCGCGCCGGGCTGGGGCTCGCCGGTGGTGACGGTGGGC
>JAFLCM010000268.1 GCA_017303565.1 Planctomycetota bacterium | reverse complement strand
CCCCGTTCAGGCCCGGCCCGGGGGCGACCCCGGGGCGTGGGTGGGCGAGCGGCTGGCGCAGCGCGCCGCCCCGACCACCCCGGCCGCGAGGCGGGCGCTGGTCCGTCTGTCCAACCGGCCCTCGCGGGCCACGCGCTGGCGGTACGCGTGGGGCGCGGCGGCGCTCGTGATCCTGGGGCTCGGTCTGGGGTCGCTCGGCTACCGGTTCGCGAAAGCCGCGCGGAGCATCGAGGAACTCACCCGCCAGAGCCGCGAGCAGACTTCCGCTCGTGTCGCCGAGCTCGTGCCCGGGCTGAACCCGTACTCGAACGTGGTGATGGAGATGGAGTCGGCCCTGGGCAAACTGAAGCAGGTGCCCGCGTTCGCCGCGCCGATGCCGCCGCCGAAGATTGTTGACGAGATCATGCGTGTGGCCGAGGTGCTGTCGAAGCACGACGGGACGAAGATCACGCGGGTGTCGATCGCCGCGGACCGCGGGTCGCTGACGTGCACCGTGCCCGACCGGCGCGCGGGCGAACTGATCGGCTCGGAACTCGAGACCGGCGCGATGAAGTGGACGGTGCAGCGCGACGCCAACCTGACGGTCCTGAACCTCAACGGGGAGTGGCCCAAGTGAGCGAGGCGCTGACCAATATCGGCGCGGGCACGGCGATGGGGCCGCGCGGCTCGGCGCACCGTTCGCGCACGCCCGGCGTCGAGACGCAGCTGCGGGCGATGGCCAACGCGGTCGACCGGGCCAACCGTCCCAACGGGCTGCTGCTCCTGGGCGCGGTGGTGGCGGTGGGGTTCCTGGTGTACGCGTCGATCACGGCGCGGAACTGGATGACCGCCAAGTCGCGGTTCGCGCGTGCGGACGCCGACGCCGCCACCGTGACGCGCCTCATCGGCGAGTACAACGCGGAGAAGGCGCGGACGCCCGATCTTTCCCGGCTGTTCCCGACGCTTGCCGCCATGGGGTCGGACATCGAGAAGCACGCCCGCGAGGTGTGGGGCGTGCCGCCGGGCCAGCCGGTGCCGGGCGTGACCGTCGGCCCCAAGCAGCCGGGCCGGATCTACGACACCGCGGTCGAGCGGGCCCTTACGGTCGCCAGCATCGAGTGCAACGTCAACGACCAGCCGCTCGAGAAGGTCATGGACTGGCTGTCCCGCGTCGAATCCGATTCGTTCCTCGGGCCGACCTTTGTCTCGTCCCTCACGCTCAACCCCGCGACCAGCGGCTGGCAGGCGAGCGTCCGCTTCACCACCTATGAACGAAAGCCCTGACCGAGCCATGAACGCGTACCGCAGCGCATCGATCGTCTGCCTGGCCTCGGTGGTCCTCGCCTCGGGCTGCGCCAAGGGCGCGCGGGTGCAGAATGCGCCCACGCCCGCCAACGCCGTCCGAATCTCCGAGGCCCACGCCGTCGCGTACGAGGCCTCGCGGATCAAGGACCCCGGCAAGGCGGCGGAGCGGTACGAGGACGCCATCGGGCGGTACGACAACTTCCCCGCGGCGTGGAACAACCTGGGCGTCGCCATGATGCAGCAGGAGCGGTACCTGGAGGCGGAGCAGGCCTTCGCCCGCGCCGCCGAGCAGAGCCGCAACGACCCGCGCCCGCTCTACAACCGGGGCCTGCTGTGGATGCGCCGGCACTACCCCGCCGACGCCCGCAAGCACTTCAACGAGGCGCTCGAACGCGACCCCTACCACCTGCCCTCGCTGAGGGGCAGCGTCGAGTGCGACATCGTGCTCCGCGAGCCCAGCGAGACGACGCTCGACAACATCCGCCGGGCGCTGATGCTCGAGACGGACAAGAAGTGGCTGGAGCGGCTGGAATCCCAGCGGGTGAAGATCCAGTCGGCGCTGGCCCGTCCGGAACGCTCCCGGAGCCTCGACGAGGCCGACGCCGACCTGGGCGTCCGCCGCGGCGAGGTGACGGACCGCGAGCGTCAGATGATCGAGGACGCGATCAAGGCCCGCCTGGGCGAGCCGGAGTCGTCGCCGGTGGAGTCGCCGAAGTAGAAGGGTTGAGCGCCCCGCGGCAGCCGACACGAACCAACGAAAAGGCCGCCCCCGATTGAGGGCGGCCTTTTTCATTTCAGGTCAGGTCAGGCCAGCGTGCCCGCGGGGATCACGGGGGGCAGGCGATGCCGAAGTTCGACAGGAAGATCGTCAGGTCGACGGTGTTCACCAAGCCGTTGCCGTCCAGGTCGCCCTGGGTGTTCGGCGGGACGCTCTGGCCGAACGAGCCGAGGAACAGCACGAGGTCCACGGTGTCGCGGAGGCCGTCGCCCGAGAGGTCGCCCGGGCAGGGCGGCGGGGGCGTGGTGTCCACACGGAACGAGGTGGACGCCGGCGTCGAGGCGGTGTTGCCGAAGGCGTTGACCGCCACGACCTTCCAGTAGTATCGCGTGTTGTCGGCCACGGTGCCGGGGGAGAGCTGGATGCTGCTGCCCAGGACCGAGAGGTTGTTGACGATTGGGCTGCTGAAGTCGGCGTTGTCGTCGATGGTCAGCAGGTAGTTGTCCTGGCCCGAGGAGTCCGACCAGTCGAGCGTCGGCAGCAGTGTGGCGACGAACTCGTCGTTGGTGGGGTCGAGCAGGTTGAACGCCGCGGGCGGGGGCGGCGGTGGGGCGGCGGCGAAGACATCGACCGTAATCGAGTCCGTGGCCTGGCGCCCGTTGCTGTCGGTGACCCGGAGGGTCACGGTGCGGACCCCCGCGGTGGCGTAGGTGGTGCTCGCCTCGGCGCCGACGGCGTCGAAGGTGCCGTTGTTGTCGAAGTCCCACTCGTAGGTGTTGATGACCGCGCCGGGCTGGAGGGCGCGGCTGTTCAGGTCGCCGCGGAACCAGCAGGGGAAGCCGACGGGGATGCGTTTGTTCACGCCCGCGATGGCCTCTGGGTTGGCGGTGGCGCCGCCGACTCCGACCGTGAGGTCGTACGACTGGACGATCTGGTTGCCGTTGGGACCGACGTCGAAGATGCGGACGGTGTACGTGCCCGCGGCGAGGCCGTTTGCGGTCAGCACCTCGTTGGCGCCGGCGGCGGCCGAGGCCGCGGTCTGCAGGACCGTGACGCCGGTCGAGTCACGGAGTTCGATGTTCAGGTTGCCGGCGATGTCCGAGTTGATGGTGCTGGTCGTGCCCGAGCAGCCGCTGGACTGCTGCCCGTTGCTGTACGAGCCGCCCGTGGGGTCGGCGGTGATCACGACGTTCTGAGCCGAGCCGAGGGTGAAGCGGAACCAGTCCTCGTCGGTGTTGTTGAAGCCGGTGGTGCCGTTGGTCGAGAGGTCGCGGGCGATCGCGGAGCGGACCGACGGGCTCGTGAGGTTCCCGAAGTCGAAGGCGGAGCCGGCGGCGTTGTTGCCGGCGCGCCGGTCGCCGTAGTTGCGCTGGATGCCGCGCCGATCGTCGACCTGGATGGTGTCGAAGCTGCTGCTGGCCTGCGGCTCCATGAGTTTGGTGTTGTTGCAGGGCACCGAGTGGATGTAGGACATGCCGTGGCCGTGCTCGTGGGCGGTCACGTTGCGGAAGAAGCGGTAGCCGAGGCTGGAGGAAAGGAAGCTCGACCCGACGAACTCGTCGGCGTCGAAGTTCATGTCGCTGCCGTTGGCGGTGAAGTTGTTGTACGCCAGGACGTTGAAGACGCCGTCCATGGGGAAAGAGCCGATGCGGACGTCGCCGCGGGTGGCGACGCGCCCGATGCCGGTGGTTTCGGGGGTGTTGTCGTCCGCGACCTCGGTGTAGGTGATGCCGCCGTTGCGGCGCCAGCTGGCGAAGGCCTGGCGGATCAGCTCGCGGGCGCGGTCGATGTTGGCGGCGCCGAAGAACAGCGTGAGGCGGTTCTCCAGCACGTTGGGCGCGTTCGGGGCGACGATGTTCGTGCCCCAGGTGACGCCGTCGAGCGGGAACGAGTAGGTCAGGCTGACCGGCTGGGCCCGCCCGGAGACGTTGCCCACCAGGCCGTTGCCGCTGAACACGGTGGCGTCGTGGAAGAACCGCTCATCGGTCGCCAGCATGGCCGGGGGGAGCAGGTCGTAGGTGCGGAGCAGGCGGGCGTAGTCTTCCTCGGTCTGCGCGTAGAAGCAGGCGGGGGAGCGGGCGATGCGGTCGATGAGGTCGGCTCTCTTGGCCTTGGGGTCGGGGAAAGGCTTGCAGTAGGCTTCGAGAGCGCGGTCGAGCGCTTCAGGGAGCTTGTGCTGCGTCTCGCAGGAAGCCGGGCGGCTCCACCGCTGGCTCAGCGTCAACTCGCCGGCCTCGGACGAGCCCGTCGCGACCGGAGTCCCGGCCAGGGTCGAGACCGCGCACGCGCTCCGTCATTGCGAGCATGCCGAACGCCGACGGCTTCTTCAGGTCCTCGGGTGAGAGGCCGACGCCGTCGTCGGTGACGGTGATGCCGAGCGCCGTCGGCGCCGCACGCGTCACCACGCTCACGCGGGATGCGCGCGCATGCTTCGCGACGTTGGTCAGCGCTTCCTGCACCGCGCGGAAGGCGCCGAGCG
>JAFLCM010000267.1 GCA_017303565.1 Planctomycetota bacterium | reverse complement strand
AAATCACCGGGAGCATCCGCCCACGCCCCCATCCGCGCCGCCGGGACGTTCAGAAGATGCCGATCGTCGGTCGTCCCGTACGCCGCCCCGCGGGCGAGCGTGCCCGACGCCTCGAACACCGCCACCCGCATCGTCCGCGCGGCACGACCGCCGCCGACCGCGCGCCGCCGAACCAGATTCGCAACGACCGTGACGCCGCTGAACCCGCCGCCGACGACCGCGACCGTGAATGGCGAACCCGGCACGCTCATGCCACCGCGGCATCATCGTTGGCCGCAACATACTTCCGGGTCGGCTTCAGTTTCGGCGAGTACACGTGCAGCGTCACGAGGATGTCCTTCATCGTCGCCGGGCACGACGCCGCGTTGCCCAGGTCGTGGATGTCGCGGTCCACGCTGCTGACGACCTGCCCCGGCAGGTACGTGATCGTGCTCTCCCGCGACACCAGCCCGTCGCCGCGAAGCCGGTACCGCGTCTCCCGCGCCGTCCCGCTCACGATCCGCACCGTGCACGCCGAGCCGGCGTGGTCGTGGATCGGGCTCCGCTGCCCCGGCAGCCACGCCATCACCAGCGCATCGTAGAACTCCGTCTCGCGCACCAGCGTCCGCACATACGCACCCGTGTCGATCGCGATCGCGTCGCCCAGGTGCTCGGTCGTCATCCTGATCTTCGCCACCTCGCGCTCCAGGTCCTTCACGTCGATGAACCCGTTGTACGAGTCCAGCGCCTTGAACAAGGGCAGCAGCACCGCCGGCGGCGACTTGGTCCCGTCACGCTTGGGCAGCGGCATGAAACCGGGCTTGGGAATCGGTGTGGACATGAAAGGCTCCGAGAGTGGGCGTTCCGGCCATTTCTCTATCGGATCTTGCCCCGTCCGGCGTCAGGAGGCAAGCGGATTCCGCGACCAACCTCGCTCGGCTCCAGCAGGAACTTCGCAACAGCGCCGCGTGTCCCCGTCGCCGCCTCACTCCACCGTCACGCTCTTCGCCAGGTTCCGCGGCTTGTCCACGTCGTGCCCGCGCAGCACCGCCGCGTGGCACGCGAGCAGCTGCAGCGGCACCACCGTCAACAACGGGCTCAGGGGATCGGAGATCGGCGGCACGTAGAACACGTCGTCCGCGTAGCTCTTGATCTCCTGGTCGCCCTCGGTCGCCACCGCGATCACCCGACCGCCGCGGCTGCGCACCTGCTCGATGTTCAGCATCACCTTGTCGTACTGCGGTCCCTTGTTGGCGACGAAGACCGCCGGCATCCCGTCGTTGATCAGCGCGATCGGCCCGTGCTTCATCTCCGCCGCCGGCATGCCCTCGGCGTGAATGTACGAGATCTCCTTCAGTTTCAGCGCCCCCTCCAGCGCCACCGGGTAGTTGTACCCGCGCCCCAGGAACAGCCAGTTCTCGCGGTCCACGTACTTCTCGCACACCTTGCGGATGTGGTTGCTCTGCTCCAGGATCCGCTCCATCAGTTCCGGCACCCGCGACAGTTCGCCCAGCATCTCGCCCGCGGTGTCCATGCTCATGAACCGCCGCCGCGCGATGTACAAGGACACCATCGCCAGGACCATCACCTGCCCGGTGAACGCCTTGGTGCTCGCCACGCCGATCTCCGGGCCCACCCGCAGGTACACGCCCGCGTCGGTCTCCCGCGAGATCGACGATCCCACGACGTTCACGACCCCCAGCGTGAGCGCCCCGCGTTCCTTCAGTTCCCGCAGCGCCGCCAGCGTGTCCGCCGTCTCGCCCGACTGGCTCACCGCGATCACCACGGTGTTGTCAACCACCACCGGGTTGCGGTACCGCAGCTCGCTCGCGTACTCCGTCTTGGCCGAGACCTTCGCCAGGTCCTCCAGGAAGTACTCGCCCAGCATCGCCGCGTGGTACGCCGTGCCCTGCCCGGTCAGCACGAACTGCCGCGCCCTGATCAGTTCCCGCGCGTGCTCGGCGATCCCGCCCAGCACGATCCGCCCCTCGCGCTCGCTCACCCGCCCCTGCAGCGTCATCCGCAGGCACCGCGGCTGCTCGCAGATCTCCTTCATCATGAAGGTCTCGTGCGAGCCAAGCTCGATCTGCTCCAGCTCGAACTCCAGTTGCCGGATCTTCGGCGTCACCGGCACGTTGTCCAGCGTGCTCGTCCGGAAGGTCGTCTCGCCCTTGGCGTCGCGGCTGAGCTTCGCCACCTGGTAGTCGTCGAGCTCGAACACCTGCGTCGTGTGCGCCACGATCGCCGAAGCGTCCGACGCCACCACGAACTCCCGGTCCCCCACGCCCACGATCAGGGGCGACCCCTTGCGGGCCACCACCAGCACGCCCTGCTCCTTCTCGCACAGGACCGCGATCGCGTACGCCCCGCGCACCTCGCGCAGCGCGTTCTGCACCGCCGCCTCCAGGTCGCCGTCGTACAACTCGCTGATCAGCATCGCGAGCACCTCGGTGTCGGTCTCGCTCGTGAAGACGTGCCCCTTCTCCCGCAGGTACTGCTTGAGCGCCGCGTAGTTCTCGATCGTCCCGTTGTGGATCAGCGCGATCCCCCGCTTGTCGTCGCGGTGCGGGTGCGCGTTCCTTTCCGACACCTCCCCGTGCGTCGCCCACCGCGTGTGCGCCAGCCCGATCGACCCGTGGAACCCCGGCAGTTTCCGCAGCGTGTCCTCGAGCACGCTCACGCGCCCGACCGTCCGGCACACCTCGAGCTTCCCGTTGACCGTGGCGATCCCCGCCGAGTCGTACCCGCGATACTCCAGGCGCTTCAGGCCCTCCAGAAGAATGGGCTTGGCTTCACGATGACCGAGGTAAGCGACAATTCCGCACATGGTGGGTTCCAGATCGACCGTCCCGAGCGGCACTCTGGGAGAAAGCCGCACGCGCCCGCGATGTAAGGGTTCAGTTCGGTCGAATGGTCGGAGCAAACTCTAGCGCGCTCGTCCGCGAATCGCGCCCACGCTGCTACGCCGGACGCCCCCGCCGGTTCGCTGTCCCGCCGCTCGCCTTCCCCGGCTTCGTTGACTTCGCCGACTTCTTCGACGCCCTCCCGCCACACGCCCCGAACTCACGGCAGATCGCGTCCTCAGCGCACGACCCCCCGCGCGCCTTGCACGCCCGCCGCCCGTGGAAGATCAGCAGGTGGCTCAGCATGCACCACGTCTCCCGTGGGAGGCGCGCCATCAGGTGCCGTTCCACCATCGCGACGCTCGCCCCCGCCGGCGCCAACCGAAACCGCTTCGCCAGCCGCTCCACGTGCGTGTCCACCACGACGCCGACGTTGATCCCGAACGCGTTCCCCAAGACCACGTTCGCCGTCTTCCGCGCCACCCCGCGCAGCGTGAGCAGTTCGTCCATCGTCCGCGGCACCCCGCCGCCGAAATCCTTGACCACGCTCGCCATCGCCGCGTGCACCGCCTTCGCCTTGTTGCGGTACAGCCCGATCGTCCGGATGTACGGCTCGATCTGTTCCGCCGTCGCCCCCGCGTAGTCCGCCGCCGTCGGGAACGCCCGGAACAGCCCCGGCGTCGCCTTGTTCACGCCCACGTCCGTCGCCTGTGCCGAGAGAATCGTCGCCACCAGCAGCTCGTGCGGCTTCTGCGGGTCGTAGTTCAACTCGCAGTGCGCATCGGGGTACCGCTCCAGCAGCGCGTCGTACAGCCGCAGCGCCCGCGCCCTCGCCGCCGCCGACACCCGCGGCAGCGCGAACGGGATCTCCGCCGCCACAGCGCTCACGCCGCCCGCTCCTCGCGGGTTCGAGTCCCCCCCGCGCTCCACGCGCCCACGACCAGCGCCAACAGCACCAGCGCCGCCTGCGCCCGCAGCGCCCGGCTCGACCACGGGTGGAGCGCATCGAAACGCTGCTTCGCCCCCGCCGCCGCTTCCAGTTCCCCGGCCCTCGCGGCTTCCCAGTACGCGTGCAGGTGATCCTGCATCGCCAGCCCCACGCCGATGAGCGTCCCCGCCGCCAGCAGCACCAGCACCACACTTAACGCGCGACGCACCCAGCCCATCGACCGCCACGCCAGCAGCGCGAGGGCCGCGCACGCCGTGCCCCCGACCATCACCCCCATGAACACCGGGTTCATCATGTGCCCCGCCGCGATCTGAGGGTGCTCCATCAGATCCACCCGGTAACCCGGCAGCGCCGGCTGCAGCCCCTTCATCGTCGGGAACGCCAGCGCCGCCGTCGCCGACACCATCACCAAGGCCCCCAGCCACACACCCAAAGCCCCGAGGTGAACCGCCTCCAACTTGCGTGCCCATGCGCCGTGCATCGCCATGCCGGATCATAGTGACGCACGCCCGTCGGTACACTCCGCGCCGCATGCGCCAAACGCTCGACATCCCCCTCAGCCTCGCGCTGTGCGGGCTCCCCGATCCCACCGGCCTCCGCGCCCAGATCGATTGGGCCAGCGGCGCCGGCTACCGCGCCGTCACCCTCAACGCCGCCGCCCCCGAGTCCCGCGCACGCGATCTCGGGCGCTCCGCCCGCCGTGACATCGCCG
>JAFLCM010000266.1 GCA_017303565.1 Planctomycetota bacterium | reverse complement strand
GGCGGGACCGAGACCATCCTGCTCGCGGAGGACAGCGACATGGTGCGCGACCTCGCCACCACGGCGCTGCGCGAAGCGGGGTACACGGTCATCGCCGGTGCGGACGGTCGGCGAGCGCTCGAGGCCGCCCGCGCGTTCCCCGTGCGGATCGACCTCGTCGTCACCGACGTGGTGATGCCGGAGATGAGCGGCGTGGTGCTGGCCCAGGAGATCGAGAAAGACCGCCCCGGCACCCGCGTCATCTATATGTCGGGGTACACCGAGGAGACCATCTCGGGCCACGGCGTGCCGTCGGGCGGCACGCACTTCATCGCCAAGCCGTTCATGATCGACGTGCTGCTGGGGAAGGTGCGCGAGGTGCTGGACGTGCGGGCGCGGTAGACACTGGTCCCGAGCGGGAGAGGATCACCGATGATGGCGTGCGGGGCGCCTTCGCCCGCCCGTTTCACGGGCGTCGTGGCGCGTCGTGCGCCTGAACCAGATGCTGCGCATCTGGCAACCATCGTTGGCCCGCTCCGCGGGCCGGATGCGCCCGGGAAAGCCAAAAAGAAAACCGGCGGGCCACGAGTGGCCCGCCGGCGGGGTTCAAAGCGGAGTCACTTCCGCTGGGATCGTTGCCCGTTGGGCGACGATTAGCGGCGGCGACGGAAGGCGGCCAGACCGGCCAGGCCGGCGACGCCGACCGCGCCGGGGGCGGGGATCGCGACGGTGGCGACGTAGATCTCGTAGGTGGTGCCGCCGTTGAAGGCAGCGCTCGCACCGGCGATGGTGCGGGTGCGGACGGCGAGGTAGTACGACTGGCCCCAGGCGCCGCCGTTGTCGGTGGCGTTGGCCTCACCGAACCGGAGGGCGCCGAGGACGCCGTCGGGGTTCTGGCCGGGCTTGTTGTCCTTGATGTTGACGACGAGGCCCTGCGTGGTGGGGGCGGTGCTGCCGGGGCGGAGCGAGATCTGGCCCAGGAACAGGCTGTCGACGCCGGCGCCGAGCAGGTCGGCGGTCGAGGAGGTGTCGAAGGTGTTGAACCAGACGCCGATCAGGCTGCCGTTGGCGCCGGAGGCGCGGAAGGCGTTGCTGTCAGCCGAGGAGAGGCCGATGTAGTTGCCGGGGCCGGACGAGGTGTAGCCGTCGTTCGCGCCGTCGGAAGACTCGCCAATGGTCGGGCCGCGGGAGTCGATCGCGATGTAGGAGTCGAAGGCGGTCGCGGGCAGGCTGTCAGCGCCAGCGAGGGACTGCGACGGGGGGTTGTTGCCGCCGACGGCCGCGTTGTTGTAGGCCGCGCCGTTGGTGGTGCCGGTCCAGGTGATGGGCGAGCCGGTGCCGCCGGCGACGCCACCGGCGTCAACGACGTTGATGCGGAAGGTGGCAGCGTTGGCAGCGCCAGCGACGGCCAGAACAGCGGAAGCGCAGAGCAGCTTCGTAACCATTACAGAATCTCCATCTCTTACTTTGTGACTCCGATCCCTAGGCACGGTCCCACTGTGGGCCGGGCCTCTGTGCACTCTGAATATACCCCGATTTCACCTCGCGCCAAATGATTCAGCGCGGATTTGTCACAGCACAAACCCCAAAAACTGTGTGAAGACACGGCTCAGCCGCGTCTTTTTGTTCGGTTTTTAAAAGGGTTCTTGCTGGAGACGACCGAGAAAACCCACGAGATTGCGGGTGTTTTCGGCCTCAAGGGTGGCGCGGCTCTCCGAACCGCGTTCCGCAGGGCTGCCAGATCACGCGGCCCCCAAGCCGGAACACCTTGACCATTCCCCGCAGGCACGCCACGCCACGCGGGGAGCCGCACTCTGGAAGCCCGGGTCAGAACTGCTTGCGCATGCGGGCCGGCGGGATGTCGAGTTGCGAGCGGTACTTGGCGACCGTCCGGCGCGCGATGTCGAGGCCCTTGGACTTCAGCCCGTCGGCGATGGCGTCGTCACTGAGCGGGTTCGACTTGTCCTCGGCGTCGATGACCTCGCGCATGGCGGCCTTGATGGCCTCCCAGGAGACGTCCTCGCCCGAGTCGGTCTGCGTGCCGCCGGTGAAGAACTTGCGGAGCGGGTACACGCCGCGGGGCGTGAGCAGGTGCTTGCCCGCGACGGCGCGGGAGACGGTGGCGACGTGGATGCCGAGTTGGTCGGCGACCTGCGTCATGGGCAAGGGGCGCATGGCCTGCGGGCCCTGGTCGAAGAAGTCGCGCTGGGCCTCGACGACGACGTTGATGACGCGGAGCAGCGTCTGGCGGCGCTGGTTCAGCGCATCGATGAGCCACTGGGCGTTGCTGAGGTTCGTGCGGACGAACTCGCGGTCGGGCTTGGGGACCGCCCGGTCGGAGGCCATCTTCGCGTACTCCTGGTTGACGCGGAGATTGGGGATGCGCCCGTCGGTGAGGTACGCGATGTAGCAGTCGCGGTCGTCGTCGTACTCCACGATGGCGTCGGGCACGATGGCGGCGGAGGCCTCGTTCACCAGCGCCCGCCCGGGGTGGATGGTGAGGCGGCGCATGTGCTCGACGGCGTGCTTGATGTCCGCCGTGCTCAGCCCGGACTGCTGGGCGATCCGCGGGATGCGGTTGTGGACGAGGTCGTCGAGGTGGGCGTCGATGAGCGTGCGGACGGTTTCCCACGCGAGCGTGCGCTCGGGGTCGGTCTCGGCCTCGAGGATGGAATCGACCTGCAGCAGCAGGCATTCCTTCGTGTCGCGGGCGCCCACGCCCGGCGGTTCGAGGAACAGCTGCACGGCGAGCAGGGCTTTTTCGAGCGTTTCCAGCGTGGGACGGTCCTGCCCGGCGCCGGCCTGTTCCAGCAGTTGCGGCAGGGGGATGCGGATGTAGCCGTCGTCGTCGATGTGCTGGATGAGCAGGCGACCGGGGGGGCGGAGTTCCTCGTCGATGTCGGCGAAGGCCCACTGTTCGAGCAGTTGATCGGTGAGGCTCTCGGCGCGGGCCTCGGTGTTGGCCATGGCGTCCATCTTGGCGTCGCGCTCGCCCGCGAGGCGGGAGACGGAGCGGGAACCGGGGACGTACTCGTCGGTCTCGCGGCTGCGGGCGGACTCGTACTGGTTCTCGAAGGCCTCGGGGTTCTCTTGTTCGAGGGTGTCGAGACGTTCGAAGTCGTCGGGGCCGCCGTCTTCCTTCACGTCCAGCGGGCGCTCGCCCTCGGCGGCGTCGCGCTCGGATTCGGCCTGCTGCTGCTCGACGGCCTGCTCGTCGGCGCCGGGCTCGAAGGACTCGAGGGTGACGTTCGATTCGAGTTCCTGCTCGATGCGCTCCTCCAGTTGAGGCAGGGCCATCTGCAGGATCTCCATGGACTGGATCATCCTGGGGGCCAGCCGCATCTGCTGGCCCATCTTCATGTGTTGGGAGGTGTCGAACCGCATCTGTTTGGATGATACGGCGGCGCTGAGGCGGGCGGGTCAGAGGCCGCGGCGGCCTTCGATGGCGTCGCCGAGCACGCCGCGGTTGGCGAGTTCGATCTGCCCGCCGGAGGGAAGCCCGCGGGCGAGGCGGCTGACCTTGACCTTGCGGGCCTTGAGTTCCTGGGCGATGAACAGCGCGGTGCCGTCGCCTTCGAGCGTGGGGTTCAGGCCGAGGATGACCTCGCGGACCGGCTCGGCGCCGGGGTTGTTCTCGGGGTGGTCGAGGCGCTGGAGCAGGCGTGCGAGGGTGATGTCGCGGGCGCCGATGCCTTCGAGCGGGTTCATGCGGCCCAGCAGGACGTGGTACAGCCCGCGGTACATGGCGGTGGCTTCGAGGGCGATGAGGTCGCGCGGCTGCTCGACGACGAGCACGAGCGAGCGGTCGCGGCGCGGGTCGGCGCAGATGCGGCAGAGGTCGGCGTCGGCGAAGTTCATGCACACCGGGCAGTGGCGCACGGAGCGCTTCACCTGGGCGATGGCGTCGGCGAGGCGCATGGCGTCTTCGGCGGTGCTCTTGAGGACGTGGTGGGCCATGCGCTCGGCGGAGCGGCGGCCGATGCCGGGGAGCCGCGCGAACTCCGCGATCAGCGCGTCCACCGACGCGGGGTAGGCGGCGGGGGCGGTGCTGTCGCCGGGCGGCGGGGGGGTGCTCTCTCGCTCGGTGGGCACGCGTGGTCCCTCAGCCCAGCAGGTTCTCGAGGCCGGGCAGTTCGGGCAGGCCCAGGGCCTGGGCCTGGCGGTTGGCCTCGGAGCGGACCATGCCCTGCACGGTCTGCATGGCGTCGTTGGCGGCCTCGGTGATGAGGCTCTCTCCGGCGCTGCGCGAGGCGGCGTCCTTGCCCATCGCGGCGGCGAGGGTGGGGTCGATCTGGATGCGGGTGATCTTCATCTTGCCGGTGACGGTGACCTTGACCGCGCCGGAGCCGGCGGAACCGGTGGCGCTCATGCCTTCGAGGGATTCCTGGAAGCGGTGGATGGCTTCCTGGATCTTGTCCTTGTTCTTCAGCAGCCCGGCGAGGGCGCCCATGGTCTTGAGTTGATCGAACATTTGGGGAGAGTGGGGAGTGGGGAGGGAGAGTGGG
>JAFLCM010000265.1 GCA_017303565.1 Planctomycetota bacterium | reverse complement strand
GGAGAAACTGCTACCGCGTGAACAACCAGTGACTTACTAAGTGCGCCGTGCCGCTACAACTTCGGATACACGTCCTTCAACGCCGGGTAGAGCTGCGTGAATACCTCATAGCCGCGTGGGTGGTGCCGCCGGTGACGGGGGGCGTGCTGAGGCTGCTCGTGCAGAGCCGGGGCGGGCGGGAAGGTGCGGCGGCGGTTCCTCCGCCTGTTCCGGCGGCGGCTCGTGCGCCGGCGGCGCTGCGGGCGCGTTCGATTGAGGATGTGCGCGATGGAGTTGAGGCGGGGATCCCATCGCTGACGCTCGGGGCTCGTGAAGGTGCGGGAAACGCGTCGCCGGCTCCGGTGGCGCGAGGGGCGCAAGGAAATGCGGGGAGCCCCTCGCTGACGCTCGGGGTACTTGGGGACTTTGAAGGGGCGCCGGTGGCGGCGCTGCTGACGGGCGGCGATGTGGTGACGGCGTGCCTTGGGGTCATCCGGGCGCGGGCTGGTCTGGGGGACGCCGCGTTTGTTCCGACGGGGGCGGCGAGCGACGACCCGCGGGCTTCGTGCGAGGTCTCGCACAAGGGGCATGTGTTCGGGCGGCTGGTGGCGAACGCCGACGCCGCGGTGATCGAGCCGGCGGCGAAGTGGCTGGCGTCGTGGCTGGCGCTGCGCGAGCAGCACTCGCAGTTGCGTCGGGCGGCGTTCACCGACCCGCTCACCGGGGCGTGGAACCGGCGGTACTTCGACGGGTTCCTGGAGCGTGCGATCGGCGAGGCGCGGGCGTCGCGGCGCGACCTCACGGTGCTGCTGTTCGATATCGACGACTTCAAGCGGTACAACGACGCGCACGGACACGGGGCGGGGGACGAGATCCTGACCGAGACGGTGCGGCTGCTGAAGTCGGCGGTGCGGGCCGGGGACAAGGTGTGCCGCGTGGGCGGCGATGAGTTCGCGGTGATCTTCCACGAGCCCGAAGGCCCACGCGAGGCGAACAGCCACCATCCGTCGTCGATCGTGGAGTTGGCGACGCGGTTCCAGCGGCTGATCTCGCAGGCGCGGTTCAGCAAGCTGGGGGCGGAGGCGCCCGGGGTCCTCGGGATCTCCGGCGGGCTGGCGACCTTCCCGTGGGACGGGCACGACGCCGCGAGCCTGCTCTCCCGGGCGGACGCGCTGCTGCTGGAGTCCAAGGCGGCGGGGAAGAACGTGTTCCGCTACGGGGCGGGGGCGCGGCGGAGCCTGGGGGCGGGGGAGCAGACCTCGGCCTAACATGACCGGAACTCGCGCCTCCCCGCCCCGGGAGAACCTGTTCCGCCCGGAAAGCCGGGGTTTTCCACGCCCTTGCCAAACGGACGGGTTTGCGTCAAAGTGGCCCCTCCCGGATCGGTGACGGTTCCCCCCTCGGGGAGTCCGGGAATACCGGCCCGAATCGGGCAGAATCGAAGAGCACCAGCGGGCGGCCGACGCCCCTTTTACGACGACAGGAGACCGCCGTGCAGGAGTTCGAAGCGCTCAAGAGGCTGATCAGCGAGGTCGAAGACGACGTGGCCAAGGCCGAGGGCGGCAACAAGGCGGCGGGAACTCGGGTTCGCAAGCAGATGCAGGACATCAAGAACGCGGCCCAGGCGGTGCGCGAGAAGATCCTGGACATGCGCGGCACCGAGGAACAGGGCAAGGCCTGAGCCCGTTCGGGGGGCGGCCCATCCAGTCATGCCCGTCGAACCGATCATCGACATCTCGGGAGTGGACTTCGGCGGTTCGGTGGAATCGCGCGAGGGGATCGCGCGCTACAACCCGCACCGCGGGCAGATGGCGCTGATCGACTCGATCGTGTGGCACTCCGACGACCTGCTGAAGGGTGTCGGGCTGTGGAAGGTGCGCGCGGACGAGTTCTGGGTTCCGGGGCACATCCCCGGGGACCCGCTGATGCCGGGGGTGCTGATGATCGAGGCGGGGGCGCAGCTCGCCTCGTACATGTACTACAAGAAGGCCAAGGTCAACTGGTTCGCGGGGTTCGCGCGGATCGAGGACGTGTCGTTCCGGGGGCGGGTGGTTCCCGGTGACGACTTCTTCCTGCTGTGCAACGTGACGAAGTTCGGCCTCAAGCGGTTCGAGGCGGACGTGCAGGGGATGGTGCGCGGCGAGATCACCTTCGGCGCGTCGATCACGGGCCTGGCGTTCCCCAAGATGGGCGAGGTTTCAAGGGCGTAGTCGGGGCCGACGGTCCCGCGGGATCGAGGTGCAACCATGAAACTCTCGCCGCTGGTTTTCGAGCCGATTTACAAGGAAAAGGTCTGGGGCGGGCGTTCGCTGGAGCGGCTGGGCAAGCGGCTGCCCGCGGGTGTGAACGTCGGGGAGTCGTGGGAACTCGCCGACCTCGCGTCGACCAGCGCCGACGGGGGCGGGGGCGACAGCGCGCACTCGAAGGTGGCTCGCGGCGGGATGCGGGGGATGACCATCCGCGAGGCGCTGATGTCGGCGGGGGCGAACATCCTCGGGAGCACGCACGCGGCTCCGGGCGGGGCGTTCCCGCTCCTCGTGAAGTACCTCGACGCGAAAGAGAACCTGTCGGTGCAGGTGCACCCCAGCCCGGCGTACGCGGCGGCGCACCCGGGGGCGCACCTGAAGACCGAGTCGTGGTACATCGTCGATGCGGCGCCGGGGGCGGTGATCTACAAGGGCGTGAAGGCGGGGGTGACGCGCGAGGCGTTCGAGCGGCACGTGCGCGAGGGCACGGTGGTCGACGACCTGGTGGCGGTGCCGGTGAAGGCCGGCGACTTCCACCACCTGCCCAGCGGGACGTGCCACGCGCTGGGGGCGGGCGTCCTGGTGGCGGAGGTGCAGACGCCCAGCGACACGACGTACCGGGTCTTCGACTGGGGGCGTCAGGGGCGGGCGCTGCACCTGGAGCGGGCGCTGGAGTGCATCCGGTTTGCGCCGGCGGACGCCGACTCGTTCGCGCGGGCGGACGGGGCGGCGCGGATGCTGCTGTGCACGACGGATTTCTACTCGGTGGCGGAAGTGAACATGAAGGCGCGGGAGCCGCACACGCTGCGGATCGGCGGGCGGGCGCCGCGGGTGTGGATGGTGCTTTCGGGCGGGGGGAGCGTGGTCGCCGAGCGCGGGGAGTTCGACCCGGTGGCGCTCAACGCGGGCGACACGGCGCTGTTCCCGGCGTCGATGCCGGCGGCGGTGTTCACGGCGTCGGGCGCGTGCCGCGTCCTTGAGGTGCTGCTGCCGCACCATTGACGCGAAGGCGGATCGAATGACGGATCAGTTCTCGACCGGGTCGTGGGTCGAGACGCGGCGCTCGCTCGGCTGGGCGGCGGGCTGGCCCGAGGGGAGCGTGCCGGCCTGGGGCGAGTGGACGGGCGCGCCGGGGCGGACGGCGTTCGAGGCGTCCTCGTCGATGCTGGCCATGCCCTTCTTGAACTCGACGATGGTCTTGCCGATGGAGCGACCGATCTCGGGGAGGCGGCGCCCGAAGATCAACAGGCCGATGATGAGGATGATGATCCACTCCCAGCCGCCGGGCATGCTGATGAACGCGAGCAGGGAGGTGGGCTGGGGCATCATGCGGTCGAGTCCTTTCGGGTGTCCGGAGTATTGAAGCGCGGGGGAGCGCTCGAAGTCAAACGCCCCCCGGGTCAAACGCCCCCCGGGTCAAACGCCCCCCGGGTCAAACGCCCGTGATCGCGGGGCGTTGCACGCGTGTTCGAGGTTCGAGGGCGGCTTAACGCGCCTTTTCGGCGGAGGCGACCACGTTTTCCAGCAGCATGGCGACCGTGACGGGGCCGACGCCGCCGGGGACGGGGCTGAGGTGCCCGGCGACGGCGGCGGCGGCGGGGTCGACGTCGCCGACGGTCCGGGGCTTGCCGTCAGGACCGTTGACGCGGTGGATGCCGACGTCGATGACGACGGCGCCGGGCTTGATCCAGTCGGGCTTGATCAGGGCGGGCACGCCGGCGGCGGCGATGAGGACGTCGGCGGCGCGGGTGTGGGCGGTGATGCCCTCGGTGAACTTGTTGAGGCTCAGGACGGTGGCCTCGCGCTGCATGAGCATGACGGCGACGGGCTTGCCGACGATGTTGGAGGCCCCCACCACCGCGGCGGTCTTGCCGCGGAGGTCGATGCCGGTGGCGTCGATGAGGCGCATGACGGCGAGGGCGGTGCAGGGGGCGAGGCTGGAGCGCCCGTAGACGATGTTGCCGATGTTGGCGGGGTTGACGCCCTCGACGTCCTTGTCGGGATCGATGAGGCGCTGGACGCTGTAGGGGTCGACGCCGTCGGGCAGGGGCATGTGGACCATGACGGCGTGGCAGTCGTCGTTGCGTCCGAGGAGCAGGACGCGTCCGGCGATGTCGTCGAAGTCGCTGCCCTGTGGGAGGTCGTGGAGGGTGTAGTCGATGCCGAGGTCGCGGCACATCTTGGCCTGGTTCTCGGCGTAGACGCGGGCGGCGGCGTCGCTGGCTCCGGCGGCGAGGACGGCGTCGAGGCGCACGGGACGGCCGCGGG
>JAFLCM010000264.1 GCA_017303565.1 Planctomycetota bacterium | reverse complement strand
CCGGTCCCTACTTCCAGGTGTACTTCCTGGAGGACAACGACACGACCGTCTACACCGCGTACTACATGCTGACGAACAGCGGGCTGAAGGGGCGCGACCTCTAATCGCAGCGAAGTCGGCTCGATGACCTCACCACCCGTGTGCCCCGGCGCACGGGTTTTTTGTTTGTATAGCGTTTGGGTCAAGGCCCGTTCCGAGCTTCGGCATGCAAGGGGGGCTTCCCCCGTCGGGGAATGGGGAATCCGTTTGGGTCTATCATCCGTACTGTCTCTTGAAGGCCCGGTGTGCGGCACGGGCTGGTGTCATCGTCCCGTGTTGGGGCGTGAAACTCTTATTCAGAGCCGCTTATTGATCGGAGGTTCACCATGGTGAACTGTGGACGTCAGAGCAGCAAGCGTGGCTTCACGCTGATCGAGCTGCTCGTGGTGGTGAGCATCATCGCGCTGCTCATCTCGATCCTGCTGCCCGCGGTGGGCGAGACGCGTCGTCAGGCGCGCATCAGCCTGTGCACGGCGAACATGAAGCAGCACGGGCAGGGCGTGGCCAACTACGCCTCGGCCAATCAGGACACGCTTCCGCACGTGCCCAAGAACAACAACAAGGGCCTCAACGCGGGTAAGGGCTCGATCCCGGGCTACTTCGCCAGCCGCGACCTGCCGGTCAACGGCGTGACCTTCGCCAACCCCGGCCCGCAGACCGCGGCCTCGGTCGGCGCTGTCGGCACCGTGCTGAACGGCTCGGAGTACATGGGCGATCGCACGCTGCAGGCGTGGAACGGCTACTTCATCTTCATGTCGGAGTACATGATCGACGGCACCGCCGGCGACGTGTTCAACAACGTGTTCCTGTCGCCCTCGGACACGGGCACGATCGGCAACTGGAAGCGGCTGAAGACCTACGTCGCGAACGGCGCCCAGTCGGGCACCAACGCCGCCAACAGCGGCTGGTGGCAGTTGATCGGCGCGGGCGCGGCGCTGCCCAACTCGGGCACCACCGTTCCGCTCGCCGGCTCGTACCGCTACGTCATCGCCGCGATGACCGACCAGAAGATCTACACCTTCACCTCGGCCGGCGCGCCCAACACGCCCGGCGGCGGCCCGGCGTACAACATCGACTTCGGCACCGGCGGCTCGAACGCCAACTTCCAGACCTACGTCAAGCGGAACCCGGTTTCGACCATCGACTACCCGGCCCAGAAGGTCCTCTTCTACATGTGGTTCGCCTGGCACAACCCCAACAAGAACGCCTGGTTCGAGCAGGACGTGGTGTGCCCGGTCGCTCTGGGTGACGGCTCGGCCCGCGCCACCGTCCCCACCCGCGAGGCCCTGCCCCTCAACTACGGCAACAACGAGAACGCCGGCCCGTACTTCCGCGTGTACTTCACCGGCGATCAGAACACCACCGTGTTCACTGCCTACTACATGCTGACCAACGGCGGCCTCCGCGGCCGCGACCTCTAAGGCCGTCCTTCCCCGGGGCTTCCAGGGGTGTCAGAGTTGATTTTCCCGCCCGGGCGCCGTTTGGCGCCCGGGTTTTTCGTTTGGGGAGGGCACCGGAAGTGGTCGAGTGGTCGAGTGGTCAGGTGGGGGGCTGGCCGACTCAGCCACTCAGCCACTTTGCCACTCGACCACTTGACCACTTCCACCCACCGCCCGCTCCACCGCTATCATGCCGATGTCCCGACGTCCTCCCCGCGTGGGGCGGCGTTTTTGGGCGCTGAGCGATGGAGCCAGGCGATGAACAAGGGCAACGCGGTCAAGATCGTCGTGTCGGTGGTGGTGCTGCTGATCGCCGTGTTCATCATCTTGAAGTACAACACGAGCATCTTCGACAGTAAGCAGACCATCGGGACGGCGGGCGGTTCCGGCGCGGCGCCGGCCGGTGGGGCGGCGCAGAAGCCCAAGGGCGATGGCGCGGTGGAGATGCCCAGCAACTCGTTCCGCAAGCCCAACGCGCAGTAAGGGCGCGTCGCGTGCGTGACATGTCGGGTGTGTGAACGCCGTGCTTCCGCGGCGTGAGTGAATGTTCGCGCGATCGTGGCGGTGCCTTTGCGCCGCCTTTTCACGCGCTCCGGAACATGCCGCCCGCGTAGAACGGTTTACCTGCCGCGGCGAAGTTCCGGGGCGGCCCGCGTGGGCGGCCCGCGCGGTGGCTCCGTTCCTCACGCACGGAGCGACACGCATGGACTTCGCGAACGGCAACGGCGTCCGCCCTCTCGGGTGGCGGAACGGGTTCACCCTCATCGAGCTGCTCGTGGTGGTGAGCATCATCGCGCTGCTGATCGGCATCCTGCTGCCGTCGGTGGGCGAGGTGCGGCGTCAGGCCAGGATCAGCCTGTGCACCGCGAACATGAAGCAGCACGGGCAGGCAGCCGCGAACTACTCCGCGGGCAACAAGGACGACCTGCCCCACGTGCCCCCGAGCAACGGAAAGGGCCAGAACGGCACGCGTGGCGGCATCAGCCGCTTCTTCGCGAGCGTTTCGCTGCCGGTCAACGGCGTCACGTTCGAGGACCCCGGCATACCCACCATGAACGGGGTGGCGGACCCCGACACGCTGAAGAACAGCCGCTACTTCTCCAACGCCCAGGCGTGGAACGCGTACTGGGTGTTCCTGGGCGAGTACATGGTCGAGGGCACGGGGACCGCGATCATGCAGGATGTGCTGGTCTCGCCGGGCGACAAGGACATCAAGGAGCAGTGGTCGCAGACGCGGGCGTGGGTGACGGCGCGGGCAGTGGGCAACGCCGGCGCGGCGAACGGGTGGTGGCGGTTGGGTGGTCCGGAGGGCCAGGAGTCGATCGGCTCGCCGCAGTACGCCGAGTTCCGCCCGTTGCTGGGCTCGTACCGGTACGTGCCGGCGGCGATGACCGATGCGCGGCTGTACCAGTTCACGTCGCAGGGGGCGCCGCTGCTCGGGGCGAACTTCAGCCCGCGCACGGTGACGATGTCGGGGGCGAACAACGCGAACTTCGCCACCCTGGTGCGGCGCAACCCGGCGTCGAACGTGGAGTTCCCCTCGCAGAAGGCCCTGTTCTTCCTGTGGAACGCGGCGCATAACCGCAACGCGTCGATGTGGTGCGACCCAAACGTGACCTCGACGGTGGCGCTCGCGGACGGGTCGGCGCGTGCGGCGGTGGCTTCGCGGGAGGCCCTGGCCTTCGAGCCCGACACGTCGAAGCGGGACGAGAACGCCGGGCCGTACTCGCAGGTGTACTTCAACGCCAGCGGCGACGCGGTGGACGGCGAGCTCGTGTCCGGGCGGTACACGTGGTTCTACCTCACGACCGGCGGCATCCGCGGGCGGGACTTCTAACTCATGGCGCGGGGCGGGCCCGGTCCATGGCGCGTAGCATTTCGGCATGAGCAGCACCTATCTCGTCACCGGGGCGAACCGCGGGCTAGGCCTTGAGTTCGTGCGGCAGTTGAAGGCCCGAGGCGAGCGGGTGTTCGCCACGGCGCGGACGCCGCGGGACGCCGCGGACCTGCGGGCCCTCACGCCGGACGTGCTGGCGCTGGACGTGTCGTCGGAATCGAGCATCCAGTCGCTTGCGGCGGCGCTCAAGGGTCAGGCGATCGACGTGCTGATCAACAACGCGGGGGTGTTCGGCAACGACCCCGGCCTGAACGAGATCACGATGGGGGAGTTCCAGCGGGTGTTCGCGGCCAACACCTTCGGCCCGGCGCTGCTGGTCAAAGCGCTCGTCAAGAACGTGGAGGCCGGTCGCAAGCGGCAGGTGTTTACGATCAGCAGCACGCTGGGCAGCATTACCCACAGTTCGCACGGGTTCAGCTGGTCGTACCGGTCGAGCAAGGCGGCGGTGAACATGCTGACGGCGGCGATGCACAACGAGCTGTCGCCCAGGGGCTTCACCTGCGTGACTTTCTGCCCCGGTTGGAACAAGACCGACATGGGCGGGAAGGATGCGCCGCTGGAGCCAAAGGACTCGATCCGCTCGTTGATCGGCGTGATGGACCGCATCGTGCCGGCGGACTCGGGGCGGTTCCTCAGCCACGAGGGCAACGCCATCGCGTGGTGAGCGTCAGCGGGCGGTGACCGAAGCGATGATCTCTTGAGCCGCGGCGTCGGCGCCGTCGTGCGCGACGTTTGGGGCGAGTGCCTGCGCGGCTCGGGCGCGGGGAGCGTCGAGCGCCTCGGATAGCGCCCGTTCGAAGCGTGCCCGGGTCATTCGCGAGGCTTTGAGTGTGACGGACGTGCCGAGCACCTCGCACCGGCGGGCGTTGTCGAACTGGTCGTGCGAGAAAGGGACGATGACGGTGGGGCGTCCCGATCGAAGGCCCTGGGCGGTGGAGCCGATCCCGCCGTGGTGCACCGCCGCGGCGCAGCGGGGCATGATCCAGGAGAACGGGGCGTAGGCGGCGCAGATGACGCCCGGCGGGAGGTTCCGCGGCGGGGTGCCGGATCGCCCGATGAGCAGGACGGCGCGGCGGCCGATGCGGTGGGCGGCGTGGGCGGCCAGGTCGTAGAAGTTCCGCGGA
>JAFLCM010000263.1 GCA_017303565.1 Planctomycetota bacterium | reverse complement strand
CATGCGAGCGAGCCGAACGCGGCCCGCCAGTTCGCCGCGGCGCTGGCGGACCTCATGGCGCCGCTGGTCGAACGCCGACCTGCGTTGTTTGCGTCTGCGTTCATGGGCACATCGCTGGGTCGGGCGGTGGTGGAGCGGATGCTCGCACACCCGCGCCGGTGCGTGGAGGCGTACAACCGGGCGGCGGCGGGCACGCCGGAAGCGCGGATCGCGCCGCTGGCTTCGCCGGACAACGAAGGGGACGTCGAACTCCCGCTGTGGCTGGTCGGGGCCGGCATTCCGCGGGTTCGGGTGACGGTGAAGCGGCTTCGCGAGCACGCGGAGGGCGGCGCAACGCTCGCTCCACGGGCGCTGCTCATGACGGGCATGGCCCGCCTCGCCGCCTGCGACCTGTTCATCCACGGCACCGGCGGCGGGGTGTACGACGCGATCACCGAGCGCTGGTTCAAGCAATGGCTCGGCGTTGACCTCGCGCCCACGCGCGTGGTCACGGCGGACCTGTACCTGCCGCTTCCCGCGCCCGACGTCAGCGAGCGCGACGCGGCGCGGGCGCGGTGGCGCGCTGCCCACGCGCGCCACGATCCCGCGATGCTGGGCGATCCGGCGTCGGCGGCGGAGAAGTCGCGCCTTCTCGCGCTCATCTCAGAGACGAAAGCCGGCGGCGCCGATCCGCTCCCCCACTACCGGGCGATGCACGATCTGCTGGCGCGGGTCCGCGAACGCCACTCCAGTTCGCTCGGAGCGCTGGAGCAAGACGCCGCCCGGGCCGCGGACGGGCTGGCGGAGTCGCGCCTTGCGCGCGACCGCACCTGGGCGTTCCCGTTTCACTCGTCCGACGCGCTGGGTGGGCTCAAGCGGATCGTTGCTGCGAACCGTTAGGCGTTCGCGACCGAACATCTCCCTTCCGGGGCCGGGCGCCGCCGCGTCTTGCTCCGAGGGGGGGCCTCGGCTATCATCTCCACCCCTCTCGGAGCGTTCCGAGGGGACCACATCTCAAACCGAACGCACCACCGCGGTTCGACGGCGCCTTCTTGCCGAGGCCCGTCACGCCCGACTCGGAAGAGCGGGACGATGAACCAACGTGGGAGGTGGAGACCAGATGGGCAAGAAAGAAGTTGTCAACGTCTTCAAGATCATGGCGCCGGCCGGCGCTGCCACGCCCGGCCCACCCCTCGGCCCTGCGCTGGGCGGCAACGGCGTCAACCCCGGCCAGTTCATCCAGCAGTTCAACGCGGCCACCCAGCCCCTGAAGGGCAAGGTCGTCGGCTGCGTGATCACCACCTATTCCGACCGCTCGTTCACCTTCGAGATCAAGTCGTCGCCGGCGAGCGAGCTGCTCCGCCTGGCGGCCAAGCTCGAGAAGGGTTCGGGCAAGCCCAACTCCGCGAAGGTGGGCAAGGTCACGAAGGCTCAGGTGAAGCAGATCGCTGAAGAGAAGATCAAGGACCTCAACGCCGCGAGCGTGGAGTCCGCGATGCGGATGATCGAAGGCACGGCCCGCTCGATGGGCATCACGGTGGAGGGCTGAGCGCCATGGCGATCAAGAAGAAAGAAGTCAAACTCCCCGGCTCGAAGCGTCACCGCGCCAACCTGCAGGCGAAGCCTCACGAGGTCATGACCCCGGCCCAGGCCGTGTCGGCCCTCAAGAAGTACAAGGGCTGCAAGTTCGACCAGACCGTCGACATCGCGGTTCACCTGAACATCGACTCGGCGCAGGCGGATCAGACGGTCCGCGGCGCCATCGCGATGCCCAAGGGCATCGGCAAGACCAAGAAGGTCGTGGCGTTCTGCCCGCCCGAGGTCGAGAAGGCCGCGCTCGCGGCCGGCGCCGTCCGCGCCGGCGGCGAGGAACTCGCCCGCGAGGTCGAGAAGGGCTGGATGGATTTCGATGTGGCGGTCGCCTCGCCCGACATGATGCGTGTCATCAGCCGTCTGGGCAAGGTCCTGGGCCCCAAGGGCCTGATGCCCTCGCCCAAGGCCGGCACCGTGACCCCGGACATCCCCAACGCCGTCAAGGAATACTCGGCGGGCAAGATCGAGTACCGCAACGACAAGGGCGGGACCGTTCACGCCCCGATCGGGAAGTTCTCGTTCCCCGAGGGCGACCTGCTCGCGAACCTCGAGCACTTCGTGAAGTCGCTCGACGCCGCGAAGCCCTCGGGCGTGAAGGGCCAGTTCATCAAGAAGATCGCGATCAGCGGGACCATGACGCCCAGCGTCCTGGTCGAGGTGCCGCAGACCGTGATCGCCGAGTAATCCCCCTCATCAGGAGACACACCCAATGAGCAAAGCCGTCAAAACCCTGATGATCCGGGACTACAAGACGAAGTTCGAGGGCGTCAACGACGCCGTTCTCGTGTCGCTCCGCGGCATGGGCGGCATCGAGACGAACAAGATGCGGACTTCGCTGGCCCAGAAGAACATCAAGATCACCGTTGTCCGCAACACGCTGGCCAAGCACGCGTTCAAGGACTCGGGCCTCAAGAACTTCGAGTCGATGCTGAACGGCTCGTCGGCGGTCGCCTACGGCGCGGAGAGCGTCGTCGACGTCGCCCGCGAGATCATCACCTTCGCCAAGAAGATCGAGAAACTCGAGCTCCGCGCCGCGGTGCTCGACGGAGTGGTCTTCGAGGGCAAGAAGGGCGTCGAGCAGCTCTCGAAGTTCCCGACCCGCACCGAGGCCCTCGCCCAGACCGTCACCCTCGTCCTCAGCCCCGCGCGCAAGCTCATGGGCCAGGTCAAGGGCCCCGGCGGCAAGGTCATGGCCATCGTCAAGACCGTCCAGGAGAAACTCGAGAAGGGCGAAGCCATCTCGAAGAAGTAATCGCAGGCATCGGGGACCGGGGACCGGGCATCAGCCTGATGCAGCGGTTCCTCCCGATGTCCGATCCCCAGTCCCTGATCCCTCCGACTTTCCCGTCCCCACTGGCCCGCGAGGGTTAAAGGCCGAATGGTTCGGCCCCTCTGGCGGCGGCAAACCGACTCGAAGAAAGAGAAACGACCATGTCCGAAGCCATCAGCGACAAGATCAAATCCCTCGGTGACTCGATCGCCTCCCTGACCCTGAAGGAGGCCGTCGACCTCGGCACCTACATGAAGGACACCTACGGCATCGAGCCCGCCGCGGGCGGCGCGGTGGTGATGGCCGGCGGCGGCGGCGGCGGCGACGCCCCCAAGGCCGAGGAGAAGACCTCCTTCAACGTCGTGCTGAAGGGCGCGGGCGCCAACAAGATCCAGGTCATCAAGGTCGTCCGCGAGGCCACCGGCCTCGGCCTGGCCGAGGCCAAGGCCCTGGTCGACGGCGCCCCCAAGAACGTCAAGGAAAACCTCAGCAAGGAAGACGCCGAGGCCCTCAAGAAGAAGCTCGAGGAGCAGGGCGCTCAGATCGAGTTGGCGTAAGGCCTTTCTCCGGGCTTTCCCGGAGAACACCCCCACACACGTGGGGGATCAATGGCTGGAACCGAACCCGGCGGAGGGCCGACCCTCCGCCGGTTTTTCCAGATTCGGATTGACTGGTACGCGGATTGCACTTGCGGCATCCCCGCCGTCCGGCTACAGTCCGGGGTTCCTGCCAACCCGTACGGCCTTCATCATGCCCGTCCTGCCTGCCCCGGTTGACGCCCTGAACGCGATTCTCACAGACATGTAACTCCATCGCGCCGACGGGGTACCGGCCCGCGTCGGCGATGATGTTCCGCAATCGAGCCTGCGCCGACGATGCTGTCGGTGTCTCAAGAGGTCCAATCGATGCCCATGGCGAAGGTGCGCGATTTCTCCAAGCGTGGCGACGCGATCAACGTCCCCGATCTGACCACGATCCAGCTGAACGCCTACGAGCGTTTCCTGCAGATGGCCAAGGGCCCGCAGGAGCGCGACCAGCACCTCGGTCTCGAGGCGCTGCTGCGCGAGATCTTCCCGATCGAGTCCTACGACAACACCATGTCGCTGGAGTACCTCTACTACACGCTGGAGGAGCCCCGCTACACGCCCGATGAGTGCCGCGAGCTGCGGCTCACCTACGGGCGACCCTTCCGCGTCGCGCTGCGCCTGAAGCGCCAGAACCACCCCGACATCCCCGAGGAAGAGATCTACCTCGGCGAGGTCCCCATCCTCATGGGCGGGGGCGAGTTCATCGTCAACGGCGCCGAGCGCGTCATCGTCAGCCAGCTGCACCGCTCGCCCGGCGTTGACTTCTCGATCGTGTCCGACGAGGGCGACCGCCCGCTGCACTCGGCGCGCATCATCCCGGAGCGCGGCTCGTGGATCGAGCTGGAGGTCACGAAAAAAGACCAGCTCATGATGCGGATCGACCAGTCGACCAAGATTCCCACCATGACCTTCCTGCGGTGCCTCGACGAGTCGATCGCGTCGACCAGCGCGATCCTCAGCCTGTTCTACGAGGTGACCGAGGTCAGCGTCGAGAAACTCCGCCCCGAGTACTGGGCCGCGGAGTCCATCGTTGACACCGAGACGGGCGAGGAACTCGTCCACGTCGGCACGATGATCGGC
>JAFLCM010000262.1 GCA_017303565.1 Planctomycetota bacterium | reverse complement strand
GCCCGGCGCGCCCCGGCGGTGCCCGCCGGCCCTGCGCGCCGATCCAATCGAAAAACCCACGGGACCCCTTCGGGCCCCGTGGAATCACTCGCTTTTAGCGGTAGAACTCGACGATCAGGTTCGTGTTCACATCGAACGGAACCTGGTCGCTCGTCGGCAGAGCCACGATCTTCGCGCTCATCTCCGCCGGCGTGAACTCCACCCAGCCCGGAACGTTGTGACCCACGATGGACTCCATCGCGTCACGCAAGACCGGCTTGATCTTCTCCTTGAACGACACGGTGTCGCCCACCTTCACGCAGAACGAGGGGCGGTCGACCTTCTTCCCGTTCACGCGAACGTGACCGTGGACCACCACCTGCCGCGCCGCCCAGATCGAACGAACCACGCCCATCCGCCGCACCACGTTCTCGAGACGACGCTCGAGCAACTGCAGCAGCATCTCGCCCGAGTTGCCCTTCGAGCGCTTCGCCTCCGCCATGTAGCGGCGCATCTGACGCTCGAGCAGGTTGTAATGGAAACGCAGCTTCTGCTTCTCGTTCAGGCGCACGCCGTAGTCGCGCAAGCGCCGACCGCGGTAGCCGTGCATGCCGGCGGGGATGAGCTGACGCTTGCTCGTGTGCTTCGGCAGGTCCGCGATCGGAACGCCGACGCGACGCGACAGTTTGACCTTCGGTCCGGTGTAACGGGCCATGACAGTTCTCCGTCTCCCGAGCGGTCGAACGCTCGGGGTGCTGCCGGGCCGCCTCGATCTCTCGAAGACGACTCCGGGGTGCGATCCGGCGCGGGGGGCCGCGGCTGCGGTCCGGGCTTGCTGGTCGCCCCCTTTCCATCAAGGGAGCGGGCGTGGATCCGGTCTCAGTTGTGGGGGAAAGAGTATGCCCGCAACGCCGCCCCGCGTCAATCGGGAGCCGTTCGGGCAGCGTGCCTCCTGCCACAATCCTAACATCCGTTGTCGCCGAACCGTCCCAGCAAGTAGATCAGGTCAGGCGTGGAGATCACCCCGTCACCATTGGCGTCTCCGTTCGTGAACGGCGCCACCACCGACCCGAAAGCCCCGAGGAACGCGGGCAGGTCAAACGTGTTCACGATCCCGTTCGCGTCCAGATCAGCAGCGCACGTCGAGAGGTAAGCCTTTGCAAATCCGCTCGCCGACCCGCTCGGGTTGTTGATGGTCACAAGGTCCGCGTCCCCATCGAGGTCCACATCCGCGCTCGTCACGAACACTGGCGATTCGCCCTCGGCCAGAACCACGTCCTGGGAGAGCACCACCGGTCGCTCGTTCGGCGGCATCGCCGCATCCGCGTCGTTCCGAAGAACCCGGACCACCGTTTCGGTCCCGGCATCCGCTCGGGACACCACGCCGAGGTCAAGGTCGCCGTCTCGGTCAAAGTCCGCCAGCGTGACGGCGCCGGGCTGGGAACCAACGGCCGTCGTCTGGCTGCTGAGGAACACCGCGCCGGGCACCGTCGGATTCTCGTTCAGGACGACCGACACTGATCCATCCTCGAAGTTGGTGGTCACCGCGTCCGCGGCTCCGTCACCATTGAGGTCCCCGATCGCCACATGGCCCGGGCGCTTGCCAACCAAGACCTCGCCTGCTTCGAAGAAACCATCCCACACGCCGCCCGAGTTCACACCGCTCACGAAAACCGCCAGCCGGCTGTCTGGGACGCTCGGCGTACCCGGGAATGTGACGCAAAGGTCGTTCAAGTCCTTGGGCTGATCCAGTCCCCCAGGCTCAACCGCGCCCGGGGGCCCATTGACCGGGAAGATCCGTGGCGGCAGGAAACTCGGACTCGTGGACGGCGCGCCCTGCGGCCGCACCACCAGCTGCCCGTTGTCAAAGTTGTTCAGGCTCGTTGCCGCGATGTCGGGCGTGCCGTCCAAGTCGTTGTCGAAGTTCCCAATCGCGATCCCACGCGGATCGCGCCCGATATCGATCACCGTCTCGCCGGGGAAGCCCTGGCGGACAAGCACACCCGAACCGGTGTTCAGCAGCAAACGCACGCCATCCTCCTGCTCCGGCGACGGCGTCGGGGTGATCGATCGCGCCGCCACCACCACATCGGCACCGCTCGCCCCATTTATATCGGCGATACGAACCGCCACCGGCTCGGCACCGAAGAAGTACGTGCCCGCCGCCGTGGGATCGGCCCAGGCCTGACCGACGCCGTTCCACTGTCCGTTGTTCAGCAACGTCACGACGGCACCGGTGTCCCCCGGGAAGCCTGGATCGCGAGGGACCACGACCGCCAGGTCCGGGAATCCATCCCCGTTCAGATCGCCCGTCGCGGCGCGGTTGGGAAGGCCGTTGACGCCCGTCTCGCCGGTCGGTGCGAACCCGATCACGGTGTTGAGGCTCTCGACGTTCACCATCAGGCTCTGCGTGTTGTCAGCGTTCTGAGCCTTGAAGAACCGGTAGAACTTGCCCGGCCCCGGCGATCCGAACGCCACATCGAACATCCCGTCGATCGTGGCCCCGCGGATCAGTTCGGCGCTGAACCCGACCGCCGGCTCAAAGGATGCCGGCCTCAGCAGCACCAAGCCGCCGGACAACATCACCGGACCGGATACCACCACCCTGTCCCGCTGAGAAGGAGCGGAACCCAGCAGTTCCATCCGAAGCCCGTCAAATGTCTCATTCGGCGGGGCCGTGATCCCACCTAGCGTGAGCGAACCCGAGATGCCCAATGTCGCGGCACCGCCGACTCCCGGCTCGATCGTCCCTCGCGAAACGACATTGCCGGCGATCACACCGTCGCCGATGACGCGACCAAGCGGGTTGATCGTGAGCGTCTGCACGCTGACCCGCGCCGGGCTGTCGATGCGAAGCGTCGCTGGCCCCCCAACCGCGCTGTTGAGTCCACCCACCGAGCCAGAACCACGGATGTTGAGCTCTGAAGCAGCGCCACCGCCCACGGTCTGCCCGAACACCCGGATGTCGGCCGATCCCCTCGTCAGGGCGCCGGCCTGCATGGTTCCGCACGTGACGAACCCACCGTCAGCGATCTCCAGCGTCCCCGGGCCGCGCCGCCCGACTTCGAGCGCCGTGCCGATCTCCCACCGGGATCCGCCGCCAGTGATCGTCGCCGAATCTGTTTCCAGGCTGTCATCCGCGATGCCCGCGCCGTAGGAAATCACGCCCTCGCGCGACGTCACGACCCGCCCGCCGCCGCTGACAAGGAGCGTCCCCCGGCCGCCCGCACCCACGTGCAGGAACCTCAGTGTCGTCAGCAACGTCCCGGCCCCGTCGACGATCACGCTACCGGTCGAGCCGAGGTTTTGACCGATCCAGAACTGGCCAGCGCTGCTACCTGCCGTGCCAATGGTGACAACCGCTCCGTTTCGGACCTCTAACGTACCGTTGCTTCCCGCATCCCGGCCCACGTTGAGGTTTTGACGGCAGATCCACCCGCTCGCCGTGTCAATCACCGTCAACTTACCAACGCCGTTTTCATTGAATCCAACGGTGCCAAACTTTGATTCAACCCACCCGCCGAGTTCGATCCTCGCGACACTGGGACCGTTGGAGCCCACTTGAAGCGCGCCATCGGCCACCACGGTGCTGTCAACCACCACACGAGACCCCATGCCGGTCACGAGCAGGTCACCACCCATTGCCGGTAGCGATCCGCATTTCAGATTCGTAGTCTCAACCCGCGCGCCGCTCGCGACCCGCAGCATCCCTGTGCCAGCCACGGTGTGGTTGGGAAATCCACCAACCAAGATTCCCCACGGATGGGTCACCTTGAACAACGACAGCTCGCCGGTGACGGTCAAGAAGTTGTGGGCATCGACGTACGCGTCCCCGGACGAATGGAGCGTTCCAGAGCTGATCGTCAACCCCGCGACGCCGCCTGGAAAGCTCCGGCCGATGTACATATACTTTGGACCCGTCGAAAACTTCTTGCCAGACCCGATGCTGAAAGTGACATTGTCATTGAAAATGCCCAGTTCGTTGCAGGACTCGTCCTGCAGAAAACTGACTGAGTAAGTGCCGTGCGGTCCGCCGTCAGCAGCGATGTAAAAAATGGCGTCATCACTTGCCGTCGGCTTGCTCGTGACCACCCAAGCCGGGGGGTTCAAGCCTGAATCAAACCGTACCCAAGTCCCGGCGGTGGAGTACGCACCTCCCCCAGTGCCGGCTCGGTACTTAGTCGTACCCTCCGCTCGCCCTGTCACCGCAGCGAGCACGGCAACCGTCGACACAACAAATGGACAGGTCGAGTATCGCATGAGTTCACACCCTTTGTCGAAGGTATCCTACCACCGAGTTCGGCCGCTACGAGAGAGACTGTCAGCCCCCCGAGGTGCGCAAGAATCCCACAAAGCCGGAGCGCTCAACGCCGCGCGAACTCCGACGGGCCAAAATTGCTGCCGCTGGAGCTGCGAGTCCCGCTCTCCCCGTATCATCGCGTCCGAGAATCCTCCCATTCCCCGAACGCTTCCGAGGCCACCCCTCATGCCCATGCCCACCCCCGCCCGCGCCGCCCTCGCCGTCAGCCTCGTCGCCCTCACCGCCGGCCACGCCCTG
>JAFLCM010000261.1 GCA_017303565.1 Planctomycetota bacterium | reverse complement strand
AACTCGGCCCCGTCCTCCGCTCCGCCGGCGACCTCCTGATGGTCCCAACCGTCGCCACCATCTACATCCACCCCAGCCTCGCCGACAACAAGCCCGAAGTGCGCGATGCCGTCATGACCCGCGCGTACAACGGCGACACTCGCCAGGTCACCTTCGCCCGCAACCTCTCCAGCGGCGAGGGCGCCTGGGTCACCGCATCAGAGATGCTCGGCTCCGACTGGGAACTCTTCCGCACCACCGCCGCCGTCGGAACCTCCCCCGCCAACCCCTACGCCGGCGTCCTCGACCCCACTCGCTTCATTCCCACCCAGACCCTCAACACCGCCAACCTCCCCGACGAACTCAGCATCCCCCTCGCCCTCCGCGTCGTCGACGCGTTCGACGGCCTCAAGACCCGCGGCGACCTCGCCCCCGGAACCATCAACCTCAACACCGCCCCCGGACGCGTTCTCGCCACCGTCCCGTTCCTCTCGCCCCTCGAGGCCGTCCAGAACTCCGCCGACAACACCGCCGGTGCCGTCACCACCGCGCTCCCAGACCCCACCTCCGTCGGCGCCGCCAACAACCCCCAGGCCTACCCGCTCCTGGGCAACTGGCTCCTCCCGTACCGCTCGCTCGGCCTCGGCTTCGGCGGCACGCCCACCTTCGCCCGCGTGAACCGCACCAACATCGACGGCCTCCGCACCCGCCCCGGCGCCGCCAAGGATTTCGGCCTCGTCTCACCCGCCGAACTCGCCATCATGGGCACCTGGGCCCCCGCCAACGCCGGCAACCCCGATCCGGCCGGCATCAACAACATCCTCAACAGCGGCTTCCTCTTCCCCGGCGCGAACTCCGCCCTCGAAAAAGGCCTCCCCTTCGGTGCCCGCGGCGAACCCGCCAAGCAGGTCCTAGACGACGGCACCGTCAACCACCGCCGCACCGACGGCCCCGAAGAACGCGCCGCCATCCTCCGCTCCATCGCCAACATCGTCACCACCCGCAGCGACGTCTACGCCGCCTGGTTCGTCCTCCGCGGCTACGACCCCGACGTCATCGAGTCCATCAATGTCACCACCCCCGGCGGTCCCGTCGACCTCGCCACCGCCAGGAACGCCATGAACAACCCCAAGTTCCAGCCCACCGTCGACACCCGCTGGCTCGTGCTCTTCGACCGCTCGAACGTCAAATCCCCCACCGACCGCCCCAAGGTCCTCCTGAAGGTCGAACTCCCCAGCAACCGCCCGTAACGCACCGCGTGGACCTGCGCCCCGTCACCCCACCCGCTCCGCCTTCGGTTCCCGGCTCATCAGCCGGCTAATCGCGTCGATCGGATCCACCCCTTCGTACAGCACCGCGTGCACCGCGGCGGTGATCGGCATCTCCACCCCCAGCCGCCGCGACAGGTCCATCACGCTCCGCGTTGTCGCCACGCCCTCGACCACCGAGTTCGTCCGCTTCAGGAACGACTCGAGTTTCTCGCCCTTCCCCAGCGCCTCGCCGCACGAGCGGTTCCGCCCCTCCGGGCTGAAGCACGTCGTCGCCAGGTCGCCCACCCCCGCGATCCCGAAGAACGTCTCGGGCCGCGCCCCCATCGCCGCCCCCAGCCGCGCGATCTCCGCCAGACCCCGCGCCAAGAGCGCGCTCTTCGCGTTGTAACCCGCCTGCAACCCGTCGATGATCCCCGCCGCGATCGCGATGATGTTCTTCGTCGCCCCCGCGATCTCCACCCCCACCGGGTCGGAACTCGTGTAGATCCGCAGCCAGCTCGTCGTGAACAGCGCCTGCACCCGCCGCGCCAGCCCCTCGTCCTCGCTCGCCGCCACCATCGTCGCCGGCAGGCACCGCCCAAGTTCCGGTGCGATCGTCGGCCCGCTCAACACCCCCGTCGCACGCTCGCCCACCCCATCCCCAAGCGCGTCCAATACCACCTGCGTCGGACGCAACAGCGTCGAATCCTCCACCCCCTTCGACACGCTGATCACCGCCGCACCCTTCGGCACGTGCGCCCTCACCCGTGTCAACACCGACCGGATGTACTGCGTCGGCACCGCGCACACGATCAGCCCCGCGCCCCGCAGCGCCGCCCCGTCATCCGGCGTCACCCGCACCCGCTCCGGGATGGTCACCATCGGGAGACGGGGAGAAACCCGCGTCTGCGCCAGCGCCAGCACCGGCTTCGACTCGTACCCCCACAGCGTCACCCCGCCCACGTCACCACGCCCCGCCAGCACCGACGCGCACACCAGCCCCATCTGTCCGTCGCCGAGGATGGTGATCTGTTCGGGCATGGCTGAGGCTCATCCAAAGGTCCGGGCCGGGGTCGGCACCCGTCCCGCCGAAGCGGCGCCGGGGCAGTGGGGGACTCGGGGAACGGCGGCACCCGTCGAACCCCGTCCGCTCCCCATCCGTAAGGAAACCGGCAGGGAACGTATCCCGTTCAAGCCAAGCCGTATCATACGGATTGACCGCCCGGGCACCCGCCCGCCACCCCACCGACCTCTCCCCGCAGGGCGGGCCGCACAGCCGCCCTTTCGAAGCGCATCACTCCGGAGCCGACCTCTCTCATGGCCACCCACCACGCGGGCATCGCCCACGACCACAAGAGCCACGCCCACGCCCACAACCCGGAGCACGCCGCCCAGGGCCTGGAGTGCTGCTCCCACCACGAACTCAAGATCGAAAAGTGGATCGTCGCCTACCTCGTCGGCGGCACCCTCGTCTTCATCACCACCCTCGCCAAGTGGTTCGGCTGGGCCTCTCCCGAGATCGCCGAGATCCCCGCCGCCCTCGGCGCCGTCATGCTCGCCGCCGGCCTCTTCTACTCCGCCTGGAAGGAACTCCGACGCGGCAAGCCCACCTCCTCCACCCTCGCCGCCATCGCCATCCTCGCCGCCATCGCCTCCGGAAAGTACGAGGCCGCCGGCTACCTCGCCTTCATCCTCCTCGTCTTCGACCACGCCCTCAGCCGCACCGCCTGGGGCGCTCGCCGCGCCATCGAGGACCTCGTCGGCCTCACCCCCGACACCGCACGCATCCTCGTGAGCGGCCAGGAGAGCGAGGTCGCCCTCGACCAGGTCAAGGTCGGCATGACCGTCCGCGTCCGCCCCGGCGAGAACTTCCCCGTCGACGGACGCGTCGTCAGCGGAACCTCCGACGTCAACCAGGCCTCCCTCACCGGCGAGGCCCTCCCCGTCGAAGTCCAGTCCGGATCCAACGTCTACGCCGGGACCACCAACCTCACCGGCATCGTCGACCTCGAGGCCACCATGGTCGGCGAGGACACCACCATCGGCAAGGTCGCCCAGCTCATCCACGAGGCCGAGAACACCCGCTCCCCGCGCCAACTCCTCATCGAGCAGGTCGCCGCCTACTTCGTTCCCGTCGCCCTCGTCGTCGCCGCCCTCGTCTGGTACCTCACCAAGGACATCGACACCGCCATCAGCGTCCTCATCGTCACCTGCCCCTCCGCCCTGCTCATCAGCAGCCCGACCGCGATGATGGCCGCCTTCGCCTCCGCCGCCCGACTCGGCATCCTCATCAAGCAGACCTCCTACCTCGAATCCGCCGCCGACATCGACACCTTTGTCTTCGACAAGACCGGCACCCTCACCACCGGCAAGTTCGCCGTCACCCGCCTCGCACCCGCCGAGGGCGTCGAAGGCGCCGACCTCCTCCGCGCCGCCGCCGCCGCCGAGCAGCACTCCAACCACCCCCTCGCACGCTCGGTCATGGCCACCGCCCAGCAGGCCCGCATCGACCCAGGCGTCAGCGAGAACTACCAGGAAGTCCACGGCAAGGGCGTCCGCGCCGTCTCCAACTCCGGCGAAATCCTCGCCGGCCGCTCCTCCTGGCTCGTCGAGGTCAACCCCGCCGTCGCCGACGCCGTCCGCGCCGTCGAGGCACGCATCGAGGGCATGACCGGCGTCCACGTCATGCTCAGCGGCCGCTACCTCGGCGCCGTCGGCCTCGAGGACAAACTCCGCCACAACGCCAAGACCGTCATCGACCGCTGCCGCGAACTCGGCGCCCGCAGCGTCAACCTCTTCACCGGAGACCGCTTCGCCGTCGCCAAGCGCGTCGGCGCCACCATCGGCGTGGACCAGATCGAGGCCGAGTGCCTCCCCGAAGAGAAGCACCAGCTCGTCCAGCGCATGGTCGCCTCCGGTCAGCGCGTCCTCATGGTCGGCGACGGCATCAACGACGGCCCCTCCCTCGCCGCCGCCGACGTCGGCGTCGCCATGGGCCTCGGCGGCAGCGACATCGCCACCAACTCCGCCGGCGTCGCCCTCATGAACGACGACATCGGCCGCATCCCCTTCCTCGTCCAACTCGCCCGCAAGTCACGCGTCATCATCGCCCAGAACATCGCCGCCTCCATCGTCATCGCGCTCATCGGCCTCACCATCGCCGCCACCGGCAACATCGCCATCGGCGTCGCCGCCTTCTACCACTTCCTCGGCGACATCTTCGTCATCGGCAACTCCTTCCGCCTCATCCGCTACGGCGACATCTGGCCGGACCCGGCGGGTCTCGGCCCACCTGTGTCGGACGAGATGACGCCCGCCAAATG
>JAFLCM010000260.1 GCA_017303565.1 Planctomycetota bacterium | reverse complement strand
ACCAGCGCGACCGAGTACTGGCTGCAGATCGAGGTGCGGAACCCCGCGGGCGGCAACGGGGGGTACAGCCTGCTGGGTGCGCGGCAGCGGATGTCGGCGGCGCCGTACAGCACGTTCAGCGGCTCTAGCGATTCCACGCGTGGGATCAACGTGGACTCGCTCGGTCGTGTCACCCTGAACCCCACCGGTCCCGGCAGCCAGAACGACGTGTCGTTCGCCGTCACGGCGGCCAACGCGGGCATGCTCTCGTCCCTGGCCGTCTCCAACGGCGGGTTCCAGAACCGTCTTGAAACGCTCGTGGACGCCACGAGCGCCGGCAACCCCGGCGGCGTCACCCTGCGGGTTCACTCGCCGGGCATCGCCTGGGGCAAACTGAATCTGAATCCGACCGGGAACGTGACGCTGTGCGAACAGGAAGGCAAGGTCGGCATCGGCGAAACGAACCCGCTCCGCGCGTTGCACCTGAAGGGGGACAATGTCGGATTGACCCTTCAGGACACCACTGATGCCGACGGGGCCACCGCCCGGTGGGCGATGGACACCCAGGCCTTCGGTCAGCCCGGTATCGCGCTGGTCCGCTACGACGGAGCCGGTGCCAACAGCAACAAGTCGATCTTCGTGTCCAACGACGGCAACGTCGGCATCGGGACCAATGGGAACGCCACCCGCGGCAAAGTCGAGATCAACGGTTCCGCGGGATTGAGCGGGATTCTGAACCACGGCTTCTTCGGCCCGGGAGGTGTCGCCGCGAACATCGCGTCCTTCGCCGGCGCCACGTCACTGCACGCAACCGGCGACATCCATGCATGGGTCTTCCGCGCCTTCTCCGATTCCCGCATCAAGAACATCGTCGGCCGCTCCGACGCCGCGAAGGACCTGGACACGCTGCAGAAGATCGAGATCACCGACTACACCTTCAAGGACACCATCGGCAAGGGCGCCGAGCCGCAGAAGAAGGTGATCGGCCAGCAGGTGGAAGCGGTCTACCCGCTCGCCGTCCGCAAGACCAGCGACATCATCCCCGACATCTACAAGAAGGCCCCGGTTCAGGCCGGCTGGGTGATGCTCGCGACCGATCTGAAGGTCGGCGACAAGGTCCGCGTGATCGGCAAGGACGCTCAGACCGAGAGCGTGGTTTCCGAGGTCAAGGACGGTTCGTTCCGCGTGACCGAACTGCCCGCCGGCGACGAGGTCTTCGTCTACGGGCGTGAGGTCAGTGATTTCCTCAACGTGGACTACGAGGCGATCGCCATGCTCAACGTCTCGGCCACGCAGGAGATCGCCCGCCGAAATCTCGCGCTCGAGCAGCGTGTGCGCGAACTTGAGGGGCGGATCGAGGCGGTCGGCGCGAAGTCGGCCGCGGCGCTCTCCGCCCGGATCGAGAAGCTCGAAGCGCTGCTGTCCGCCGTTCGCGTGGCCGAGGCACCCGCCAAGTGATCCGGGCCGACCGTTTGAATCACGAGAACGAGGGATCCCCGATGCGCAAGAATCACGGTCATCAACTCGCCGCCCGACTGGGGATGTTGCTCGGCGTTGCTTGCTGCGTTGCCGACGGCCGCGACGCCGGCGCCGAGGTGTTCCGCATCACGCTCAGCGGGAGCGTGAACACCTACGGCGACACGGTGATGGGGCTGTCGGGGCCGGCGGTCCCGTACAGCATCGTGCTGGACTACGACTCGGCGCTGGAGCCGTCGCCGGGCTTCTTCCCGGCGGGCAGCGTCCTGCCGTTCACGAACGTGCCGACCTCGCACGCCTGGTACGGGTACTCCAAGCAAGGCCTGCTGGCCGTCAAGGCGAGTTTCGGCGATCAGACGTGGTCGCTCAGCAGCGTGCGGACGCAGATCCAGCCCTCGACGCAGTGGGCCGACGTGTGGTTCGACACCAACATCGAGGCGGCGACGCCCACGCGGGCCATGCTGGTGCTCGACACGCTGACCAACGCGCCGCTGCCGGTCGGGGGCATGATCTCGCTGGGCGTGTACTACCCGTTCACGGGCGACCTGTCCCGCGAGTGCTACGTTCTCGACCGCCGGACCGGCGGCGACGCGTTCGGCACGGGGCTGACCATCGCCCGTGAGAACCTCGGGTTCTTCGAGTTCGCGATCAACCGCCCCGTGACGTTCGGCGGCGGCGGGCGCTCGACCGACGGCACCTTCACGCTGAACGCCACGATGGGCCAGTCATTCGCTTCCGAACCAGTTCAGTCCACCGACTTCCGGTACAAGCTCAGCGCCGGGGCGTGGGGGCGGATGTCGGTGTCACGCGACGCGGCGTCCTGCATCGGCGACCTGAATGCCGACCGGCGCGTAGACGTGGGCGACCTCGCGGCCATGCTGCCGAACTTCGGGCGCGTGATTGCGCCCGGTGATCGGGGCGACCTCGACGATTCAGGCCTCGTCGACAACACCGACCTCGTGATGCTTCTCTCGCGCTTCGGGAACCGCTGCCAGAACCTGTGAAGTTCGCGCTCTGTGAAAGGACGACCATCATGAATCGTGCCCGTTTGCTCGCCGTCATCGCCGGACTCGCGCTGTGCACGCTCTCGCCCGGGGCGACGGCCCAGACGGGCACGGCGTTCACCTACCAGGGGGTGCTGAAGATCGGCGGGACGCCGGTGAACACCGGCACCGACCTCCGCTTCACGCTGTGGAACGACGCGCTGAGCGGCTCGCAGGTGGGGCCGGTGGTTGATCTCCCGAACGCGAGCGTGGCCGACGGCGTGTTCACCGCGTCGCTCGATTTCGGGGCGGGGCCGTTCTCGGCGCCGCAGCCGCTGTTCCTGGAGATCAGCGTGAGAAACCCGGCGGGCGGGGGCGTGTTCGTGACGCTGCCCCAACGTGTGGCGTTGACCGCGGCGCCGTTCAGCCTCTCGACGCGGGGCGTGACCGTGGACGCGGCCTCGCGCGTCGGTGTGGGGACCGCACTCCCCGCGGCGAACCTGCACGTGTTCAACCCGCTGGGCGGGATCAACGACGCCGCCGCCGTGTTCGAGGTCGGGAACTGCGGCGGCATTTGCGGTCAGGAAGACCACAGCGAGGCCGTCCGCCTCGTGAACCAGAACCCCAACGGCCAGGTGGGCATCGGCTTCGTCGTCGACAACGGTTGGACGATCAATACCGTTCCCAATCTCTACATCGGCACCGACTACGGCTGCGGCTGTCTGGGCACGCCCGACGGCAGGGCCAACGACTTCGTCATCAAGACGCGACAGGCATCGAGCCTGCTGGTCGAGCGGTTTCGCATCGACGGCGACAATGGCTTTGTCGGCATCGGCACCCCGACGCCGCAGACCGCGCTCGACGTCCGCTTCTCCGCGGCGCTTGGAGGCGGCGTGAGCGTCACCGATACCGTCGGCGGCGTCAACGCGATCGGCGTGGACGCGAAGGTCGCGCTCGGCTGGGGCGTCCGCGGCGAAGTGACGGCGGCCACGGGCACGGCCTTCGGCGTCTACGGCACCGTCAGCGCTTCCAACTCCAGCGCGTGGGGCGTGTACTCCAACGGACGGCTTGGTGCCAGCGGCACCAAGAGTTTCATGATCGACCACCCGCTCGACCCCACGGGCGCGGTGCTGCTGCACTACTCGTGCGAGAGCCCGGAGCCGCAGAACCGTTACAACGGCGTAGCGTTGCTCGATGCGCGCGGGGTCGCGACCGTGGAGCTGCCCGCGTATTTCGAGGCGATCAACACCGACTACCGCTACCAGTTGACCGCCGTCGGGGCTCCCGGCCCCTCCCTCCATGTCGCTCAGGAGGTGGTGAACAACCGTTTCGTGATCGCGGGTGGGCAGCCGGGCATGAAGGTGTCGTGGGAAGTCACGGCCAAGCGCAGCGATCGCTTCGTGCGGCAGTTGGGCGCGCCGATCGAGGTGCGCAAGGCGCCGAGCGAGCAGGGCAAGTACCTGATGCCCGAGCTGTACGGCCAGCCCGCGGACAAGGCGATGTACCCGCGGCCCCTGAGCACCGAGCCCACCCAGTCGAGCGCGTCGCACTGACCCCTTCAACGCCCGACTTCTCCCAGCCCAGTCACGACCGGAGTAACTCCGATGAACCCGATGCGCACCGCGGCCGGAATCGTTCTGGCCACTGTCTCGACGCTGGCCGCCGGCGCGGCGAGCGCCTCCGAAGGCGAGGCCACGCAGCCGGAAACCCCCGAGCAGGTTCGTGCGATGGTCCGCGCGGCCGACGTGGCGGGCCTCGTCCTCGATGCGAGGGGCATCGCGCTGTTCAACCAGGCTTGGCACTACGAGAACAGCGACAGCGGCACGGACGTGTACTGCGACTCGGAGATCGATCTGGAGGGGAACCTCTGGCTCGCGCGGTTCAGCCTCGGTCAAGCGCCCAACAGCAAGACCGTGCTGCAGAAGACCCGCGTGACGGGCAACGCCACGCCGACCGCGTCCGACGTGCTGGCCAGGCTTGAGTTCCCGACCCTCCGGGCAAGGGACATCGCGATCGACCTCGACGGCAACGTGTACCTCGGGCTCGAATACTCCGGGCCCGGCGCCGGGGGCAACCGGAACACGCTGCGCATGGCCAAGGTCGGGCCGACGGGCGCCGT
>JAFLCM010000026.1 GCA_017303565.1 Planctomycetota bacterium | reverse complement strand
CGCCAAGACGCCCAAGGCCCCGAAGCCCGCGAAGGACGCCAAGCCCAAGCGGGTCAGCGCCCTCGACGCGGCGGCGCAGGTGCTCGCCGCGAGCGAGGTGCCGATGCGAGCAAAGGAGATGATCGCCGCGATGGAGGCCAAGGGGCTGTGGCGCTCCCCCGGCGGCAAGACGCCCGAGGCCACGCTGTACGCCGCCATCATCCGGGAGATCGCCGCCAAGGGCACCGCCGCACGGTTCAAGAAGCACGAGCGCGGGGTGTTCGTGGCGGGGAAGGGAGCCTGAGCCATGAACGCGACGCCCGCCCCCAACCACGAAACGCAACTCGAAGCCGTGCTCCAGGCCGCGCTCTACCTGCTCGGCGCTCGCCAAGATCAGATGCTCACCATCGAGGAGTGGACCGACCTCGCGCGGGCGGTAGCCGCCTGCCAGGAGCGGAAGACCGCCGACTACCTGACCGAGCATGACCTCGAGGACATCGCCGAGCGCTACGCCCTCGAATGGGACGAAGCGGTCGATGGCCCGCTGCCGACCCTCGACGAGTGAGGCGCACATCACGCCTTGCTCCCAGCCGCGACACGGGTCGCGGCTTTCTCTTCGGCCACAGCGTTTGCGCCGACCCGCTCCGCCTTGCGGCCCGTGAACTTCTCCCAGCGCTGCACGATGACATCGCAATACAGCGGGTCGAGTTCCATCAGGTACGCCCTCCGCCCCGTCATCTCCGCGCCGATGAGCGTGCTGCCGCTGCCGCCGAAGAGGTCGAGCACGTTCTCGCCCGGCCGCGACGAGTACTCGATCGCGCGGCGTGCAAGCTCCACGGGCTTCTCCGTCAGGTGGACCATGCTCTGCGGGTTCACCTTCTTGATGCTCCAGGTGTCCGGCACGTTGTTCGGCCCGAAGAAGCGGTGCGCCGCGCCCTCCTTCCAGCCGTAGAAGCACCATTCGTGGTTGCCCATGAAGTCCTTGCGCGTCAGGACCGGGTGCTCCTTGATCCAGATCACCGCCTGGCTGAAGTACAACTCCATCGCCTTGAGCACCGGCGGGTAGTTGGCGCAGTTCGCGTAGCCGCCCCAGATGTAGAACCCGCCGCCGGGGATCAGCACGCGGGCGATGTTCCCGAACCACGCCGCGAGCAGGCGGTCGAACTCCTGGTCGGACACGAAGTCGTTCGCCAGCGGTCGGTCCTTGGCCCGGAGCTTCTTGTGCGTCGGCTTGGACTTCTCCGGGTAGCGGTGCAGGTCCGCCGACTGCTGGTCGCCGGCGCTCGCGTCCTTGCGCTGCGTAGCCGTGAATGACGACAGCCCGGCCGCGATCGCGTTGTTGCTGCGCGGCTCGACCTTCACGTTGTACGGCGGATCGGTGTTGACCAGATGGATCGGCTGGCCGTCGAGCAGTCGGTCCAGGTCCTCGGGCTTGGACGAGTCGCCGCACATCAGGCGGTGGTTACCCAGCACCCAGATGTCGCCGGGGACCGTCGTCGCGGCGTCGGGCGGCGCGGGCACATCGTCAGGGTCGACGAGACCTTCGCTGCCGGCGGGAGCCATGATGGCGCTGAGGTCCTCGGCGCTGAAGCCCAGCAGCGCGAGATCGAAGTCGACACCCTTGAGGTCCGCCAGCTCGATGGGCAGGAGTTCCATGTCCCACGAGGTCAGCGACGCGACCTTGTTGTCGGCGATGCGCAGCGCCTTGACTTGGTCGGGCGACAGGTCATCCGCGCGGATGGTCGGCACCTCCTTGAGGCCGAGCTTCCGCGCGGCGCGGAGCCGCGTGTGCCCGGCGATGATGACGCCGTCGGCGTCGATCAAGATCGGGATCTTGAAGCCGAAGGCCTCGATGCTTTTAGCAACCGCGTCGATCGCGGCGTCGCTGATGGTGCGGGGGTTGCGGTCGTACTCCTTGACCGCGTCGATGGGAAGCGTCTCGATGTTCACAGCGATCTCCGTTCGGACGCGCGGCGGCAAGCGCCAGCGCGTGGGGCGTCGTGGTGGCCCGCCGCACATGCGGCAGGTCCGGGGATGGCTGGATCGCTGGTTGGCTGGATCGCTCGGGCATACGGGCACGTCCGGGGGCGCTCAGCGCCCCGATCCCCGCCCGCTACGGGCCCCACCCGTTGGCCACGGGTCCGCCCACGTTGGCCCACGTCGCGTCCTTGGCGGGGCGGCGTACCAACCCCGCCACGGGGCCGCCCGGCGTTCGGACGGGCGAAACAAACTCTGTCGCCAAGCGCGGCTGTTCCCGCGGGCCAAGCGACGCGATTCCTGGCGGGAAGGAACCATGCCCCCCAGGCTTCCCCCTTGGTAGGCTTCCGGCTGTAAGGCTCCCGCTAGGCGCGACCTGCATGGGCGAACTCGTCGGGCGGCTTCTTTCACCTTGTTTCACCATTTCACCCACCCCTCGCGCAGACACACACATACGCGCACGCGGGGGTGGGGGAAAGAAGGTGAAAGAGGGAAAGAAGTGTGTGTATGTGTCTACAGCCCGCATTTTGCCCCCTCTTCTTTCACCCTTCCTTCACCTTCTTTCTCCGCCAAGCGGTAGATCAGCGCCGACCGGCCCGCCGTCGACTCCGAATCCACGAGCACGTCCCCACGCTGCACGAGCGTGTCGACAAGGTCGTGGAACGAGCGGGAGTCCATCTTCATCCGCTTGAGCAGCACGCTGTGCGGCAGCGCGCCGCCCGGCGCTTCGCGGATCTTCCGCATCGCGCGAAGGGCGAGCTCATCGAAGGGCGTCTCGGCCGCGTGGTTGGCGGCCATGAACAGCATCCGCCTGGTCTGGTGCATGACGAGCCGCGATGCCCACCGCACCGCCTCGACGCCAATCGCGGGCTCCGCGTGGTTCTCGCTGACGGCGTAAAGCAGCGCCAGCTTGCGGGTCTGCTCGCTTGCACGCCCCCACACCGTCGTCGCGACCGCGTCGCGCCGGGCTTCAGCCTCGCCGTACGCATCCTCGGCTGCCCGGCGAAGCTCGACGAGCAGCCCCCGGGCTTCGTCGGTGTGCGGCACAATGCGCGGTGTTGGATGGTCGTTGGCGAGGTTGCCCGGGCCTGGCCGCAGGTCCGACCACCACTTGGCCGTTGCGAGCACGCGCTCGGGCAGATCGCTAACCGTCGGCTCCTGGCCTGGGCCGCGCGGCCCGGACTCCAGGATCAGCATGCGTGCGAAGAGGCCGTTGGTGAGCATGCGCTCGGAGAGCGCGGCGTAGTAGTGGTTCGGGATCGCCGTTCCGAAGAGCACCAGGCACGGCTGGTTGATCACGCCCGGCTCGCTCTGCCCGGCCTTGCGGCGCATCGGGAAGACCGAGTTGGAGGCCGAGTACATCGTCAGCAGCGTGCCCATGATCGACTCGAACCGCGCGTCGCGGGCACGGTTAATCGACTGCAGCAGCCCGTCGATCTCGTCGGTCTGGAAGAGCATCGACGGCGTACCGTGGAGCGCGTCCTGCACGCCTTCGCCGGACGCGAGTCGGTCGCCCAGCCCCGTGCCAAGGCCGACCTCTCGGAGCACGCGGGCGTTGATCTTGCGGGGCCAGTCCTTGCCCGAGGACGAGTGCGCCAGCCCGAGCAGGTACATGTTGGTGCGGTTGTCGCCGGGGTCGCGGACCTTTCGGCCCGCGAGGAACGCCTGCAGGGCCAGCGCCCCGCAGAACGCCAGCGTCTGGCTCGGGTAGGGCGCTGTGGCGAGGCAGTAGTCCATCACCTCCCCGACGAACCCGGGGACGCGGAGGGCCTCGGGCGGGAGCAGGCCCGGGTCCTCCGGCGGTGGTGGCGAGGGGGCATCCATTTCGAGCGCTCGCCCCCGAACGACCAGGCGCGAGAGATCAACGCCGCCGAGGTCCTCCGCTCGGTCGACGTCGCGCAACCATCCGTGAGGGCGGTCGTGCGGCTTGCTCGCGGCATCGCTGACCTTGTGCCGCAGCTCCTTCTCCGACCAGGGCGGGTCGCACCGCGGGTTGTACCGGTTCCACAGCAGCGAGAACGCAGCCTCGGGATCGAGGCCGAATCCGTGCACCATCGCCGTTGCGGCCGTGTAGGTCTGGCTGTGCCCGCCCGAGCCGGAGATCGCCGGCGGGATGCGGTCGAGGTACGCCGCGGCGCGGCGGAGCAGGGCGTCGCCCGCTAGGAAACGATCGCTTCCTAGTGATCGCGGCTGTGAAACGATCGCTTCCTTGCGCCCGTGCCGGGCTTCGGTCACAGCGTCGGCGAGCGCCGCGACGGCGGCAGCCAGTTCGCCAGCGTCGACCACGGCGGGCTCTCCGTCGAGCGGGTCGTAGGGCTCGCCGCTGGGATGGATGCTAGGGCCGACGACCGTCTGAGCCCCGGTGCTCCGGAGTTCGACGATCATCTTCTTGGACACCGGGTCCTGGTGCTTGCGGGTCTTGATCCCCGCGCAGATGTACCACCAGTGCGACGCGGGCTTGCCAGGCCGTCCGGACATCGCGCCCGTCGGCGGCAGGAACTTGGGCGCGAGCGCCACCGCCTCCTCACAATCGAGGTCCACATCCACCAGCCACCCGCTCGGTTCGCCCAGCAGCACGCCGATGTTGCCGGTGCCGTTGAAGTGCGCCGGCAGGTCGGTCTCGGAAAGCCGCAGGTCCGTCCACCCCTTGAGCACCGGGATCTTCTTCCGCGCGGGCACAGGGATGACCGCGTACCCGCGGGCGAGGTACGTGCGCGCCGACTCGAGCAGAATGGAGGGGCCATCGCTCATCAGAAGGGGATCTCGTCTTCGGGGATGCCGTAGGCCATGCCCGCGGGCTCCGGCGGCTGGTCCGGCAGGCCTTCTTCACTGTCCAGTCTCGGCGGCTTGTCGCCCAGCACGTGCTGGGTGACACGCTCGAACTGGTCGCCGGCCTTCTTCTCGACGGTGATAGAAAGCGTCGGGGCGAGCGCCCCGGCCTTGGCCATCTCGACCGCTTCCTCCGTACCGCCGGGCACCGGCTCAACCGAGCGAGCCCGCCACCAGGCCTCCGCCTTCGTGCGTGCGTACCCGGTGTGGTCGAAGCAGACCCACTCGCGGAAGTAGCGGTTGAAGCCGACGCGGTACTCAACCCGCATAGTCAGCGGCGCGGACGGGTCGCTGCGCTTGGAGTGCACGTGGTACGTCGTCTCGCTGACGCGGTGCTCCTCGCGAGTCGTCTGACCGCTGAGGATGCCTTCCGTGCTCGCCTTCGCCTCGTGCTGTTGCCGGTTCGGCTCGGGGAACTGGTGGCCGCACTGCGGGCAGGTCTGGTAGCCCGCTGCAATCAGGGCTTGGCAGCTCGGACACTCCTTCGCGGGCGCTTCGCCGTCGCCACGATCATCGGTGGAGATGCGGATCGCGTCGACCGGGCCGTGGCGGAGCACGTTGCCGCCGAAGTCCAGCACGAGGCAGTCGGCCTTGCCCGGGTGGAGCCGGAAGCCCCGGCCCACCATCTGGTAGTACAGGCCGGGCGACATGGTCGGCCGGACCAGCGCCACGCAGTCGATGTGCGGGGCGTCGAAGCCGGTCGTCAGCACGTTCACGTTGCACAGGTACTTGAGCCCCCCCTCCCCGCCCGCTCGGAATCGGCCGAGGATCGCCGCCCGCACGCCGTCGGGGGTGTCGCCGGTGACGAAGCCGCACTCGATGCCGTGCTTGGCCTTGAGCACATCGACGATGTGCTGCCCGTGGCGGATACCCGAAGAGAAGATCAGCGTGGCGCTGCGGTCCTTGGTGTGAGCCGCGATCTCCGCGCACGCGCCCTCGACCAGACCCTCTTTGTCCATGAGGTCCTCGACCTCGCTGGCGACGAACTCGCCGGCGCGGACATGCAGGTCGTCGGTGCTGATCTTCTGCAGGCCCGCCTTGGTCTTGAGCGGCGAGAGGAACCCCTGCACGATCAGCTCGCGGACGCCGACCTCGTAGCAAACGTGGTTGAGGATGTTGTGGGGGGCGGGGGCGCAGATCGCGCCGGACTTCAGGCGGTACGGCGTGGCGGTCAGCCCGATGACGCGGACGTTGGGATTCACGACCTTCGCGTCGGCGATGAACTGCCGGTACATCCCGTCGTCCTCGGCGGGGACCATGTGGGCTTCGTCAACGATGATCAGGTCCACCGGACCCAGATCGCACGCCTTCTTCCAGATGCTCTGGATGCCCGCGACGGTGGCGCTGTAGCCGAGGTCCTTGCGCTTGAGCCCCGCGGAGTAGATGCCCACGGGCAGGTCGGGGGCGATGAGCCGGAGCTTCTCGGCGGTCTGTTCGAGAAGCTCCTTGACGTGGGCCAGGATGACGACGCGGCCGTTCCATTGGCCGACCGCGTCGCGGCAGATCGTCGCGATGATCGGCGTCTTGCCCCCGCCGGTCGGGATGACAACGCAGGGGTTGTCATCCCGCTCGCGGAGGTGCGCGTAGACCCGGTCCACGGCCTCGCGCTGGTAGGGGCGGAGCTCGATGCGCGGCCCCGAGGTGGTCGCGGCGATCATCAGCGCGCCACCTCCTCGGGCAGGGGGAAGTGCTCTTGGGTCGCCGCGTACAGCCGGGAGATCGGCTCACCCTTGAGGAACGCGACGAGGGCCCGCTGCGTCTTGGTGTACCGCTCGTGCCCGGCCTGCCGCGAGTGGCCCGCCTTCTCGCACAGGAACTGGCGGAGCAGCACCACGGCCACGGACCCGCCCTCGGGCACCACGCCCGTGCCGAGCATCCGCGCAAAGTCGCGGAGCCGGTCGTGATCGCACGAGTAGTACGCCCGTCCGATGACGGCCCGGGTCGAGGCGGACGCAATCGCGCGCACGCGCGGCAGCACCTCGACCGCGAACTTGACCGCGGCGGCGTGCTTTCCCAGCTCGTCGGCCGCCTGGGAGGACGTGAGGGCGACGGGCCCGGCGAGTCCGCCGAGCATCGCGCGGAGCACGGCCATATCCGTCGTGCCCACATCTCCGTGCCCACCGCTGAGGCGAAGGACGTCGCAGAGCGTGCGGGGCTTCCCGCAGTCAATCGCCATCAGCGCCTCGCGGGTGACGTTGCGCCACACGTGCATCTCGACGGGCGTCTCGGACATCACCACCGCCCAGAGCCGATGCTGGCCGTCGAGCAGGATGCCGCTGGGGTCGAAGGCGATGCCCTCGTGCGTCAGCTTCCACTCGCCGCTGGTCATGTCGCGGGCGAGGCGCTGGACGTGCGCGTCGCTGACCTTGCGGTTGCTGGTGTTGGCGTTGTCGAGCCAGTCCATCGCCATCGCGGGGGTCACCAGCACGCGGGTGACCGTCGGCCCGGGGCCGGAAGGGGGAAGCGTGGCGTTGCGTGAGGCGCGCCGGGCCCGCTCGACAGCGGTGTCGGCGGCGGCGGTACCGTTGAGGGTGAATCGCGGGGTCATCGTGGTCATTCGGCGTCTCCTTCAAGGCATTGGGTGAGTTCGGGGATCAGGGCGCGGACGAACGCCGCGCCCAACGTGCTCAGCAGGCTGCGGGCCGCCCACCGCGGGTCGTGGGGCAGCTCGATGGCCGTCTTCTTGCTTGGTGTGGAGTGCCCGCGGACGGGCGTCATCGCGGTCGGGGCCAGCCCGCCGCGGGTGCGAGCAGTGCTGACGGCTGTTCGGTTGCCGATGTTCCGGGTCTTCATGACGGCCTTGGTGCCGTGCTTGGTGGTGTACGCACGTTCGGTCTGCATTGGCTCACTGAGCGATTCGTTCAGTGAGTCTCGAACGCGGTTCACGAGATCAAGACTGACACTGCACCTCCGCGCGACTTCTCGATTGGACCACGGGTTCCCGCGGTCGTCCGTCGCGACCAGCTTGTTCGTGAGCATGGTCAGCACGGCTTTGCGCTTGTCGGCGTTGGTCCGGCGCAGGCCGTGTGCGACGTTGGCCGAAAGCGAGTGCAACACGGCGTCGCGCAGCGTGCCCTCGCGCACATCGGCGGCGATCGTCTCCCGCCCGCAGCTCCGGTGGGCGTGGAACCGGTGGAAGCCGTCGACCAGCCACAGATTTGCGCCGTCGCGGACCACCACCACGGGCGGGAAGACCGCGCCGTCGCGCAAGGCCTCGGCGTACTCGAGAACCGTCTCGTCAGAGATCGCCTGCCGCGGCTGCGTGCCGCCGTTGATCTTGAGGTTCGTAAGGCTCAGTTCTTCAATGCTCATGCTCGGTCTCCGATCCCTGGCGAGCGATGGGCTCGATCACAACCAGCACCTTTCCACCTGGCATCACCGGTCCGCGTTCCACCACCAGTCGGTCGATCTGCGAGTCGTCGCGGTACGCCCCGCCCTTGGCCAGCGCATCCAGCAGGGCCTTCTGCACGTTGTCCAGGTCGCGGCGGCGGTGGTCGGGCGGGCAGACGGTGACACGCACCTCCAGCCGCCCGTTCATCCGCACCACCCGCCCACCCGCCATCGCCGCGAGGGCGGCGCACACGCGCGCGCGGTAGCGCCGCCCTTCGCGGCTCAGCACGGTCCTGGAGCCCATCCGCCGCCAGATGTGGTTCACGCTGGGCGGGTACGGGAGCTCGAGGACACGACCATGTGGGCTTGGGTGGCTTAGCGCTTCCAGGGCGGCGTTCCTCCCGGCCCGACGCCGGCGGGAGCCCGGCCGCTCACCGACGACCCGCTCCCGCTCTTCTTGGCGTAGCCCTTGATGACGTTGGTGAACTCGCCGTTGTCGTCGCGCTTCTTCAGCCCGACGTTGATCTCCAGCGGCACGTTGTGGAGCTCGACCGAGTCCTTGGGCTGCATGACGCCGATGGCGCGGCAGATGGCTGAGAGCTCGCCGCGAGCGATCTTGACGGTCATCTCGCTCTTGTTCTCGAGGTTGAGCCGGGCCCAGACCAAGCGGCCCTTGAACTCGCCGTCGATGACCTGGAAGGTCAGCTGCAGGTACTTGCCGACGCCGGTCTTGGTCGGCTTGAGCTCCGACTCGGAGATGACGGCGAGGTACTTGCCCGCGGGGAGCGGATCGAGCGCGACGGACGGATCAACCTGGTTGGCATCAAAGTTGTTCAGCGTGGCCATGAGTCAGTTCCTTTGCGATTGGTGATGGGCGAATGAGGGGTGGACGACGGCAACGGCGCTCAGGCCGCGCCGGCGGTGTCGGAGGTGGGGGCAGATGCAGACGCCTCGGCGAACGGGTTCTCGCCCCGGGCAAACGCGCCGTAGACGCGGTAGTCGAGCGGGATTTCTTCCGGCAGACCCAGGCGGTTCTTGGCGACGTGCGCCGGCCGCTCGACGGTGCGGATGATCCGCTCGCCGGTGGAGACGCCGTTGTGTTTGGCCTTGTTGAATCCCTCGTCCACCTTGACGGTGTGGACCTTGTACGTGGCGAAGAGCACCTCGTCGGCCCACTCCTGCACAAGCGCGGACGCGAGCTTGTGCAGTCGCGGCGAGTAGCGGTCGTACGGCACAGTCTCGGGGTTCTCGAACTTCTCGATCTTGGCGTGGGCAATCAGCACCACAGTCATGCCGCGATCGCTGCGGAGCGCATCGAGCGCACCCAGCACCGCACGCCACTTGTCGACCGCGAAGGCAAATCCCTTCGCATACCCGATCTTCTCGATATTCTCGACGCTCTCGTCGGCGCAGACCTCGCCCCAGATCAGGCGCTCGAGCCAGTCAAGGCTGTCGATGACGACGGTGCGGTAGTCGTGGTCGCCCGAGTACAGCGATTCGAGCGCCGCCATGACTTCGCCGAGGCTACGGGCGAGCGGGAACGACTCGCAGTCGATGTCGGCCAGGCCGTCTTCGGTGGGAACGAAGATCGGCTTCTCGGCCATTGCGCCGAAGGTGCTCTTGCCGATGCCGTGCGTGCCGTACAGCATCACGCGGCGGGGGCGGGCCTTGCGCCCCTTGCTGATCTGGTTCATGAGGGTGTGGGGCGTTGCGGATGAGGTCGTGGGCATGGGAGCTCCGTGCTTCGGAAGTGAGGAATCGAGGTCGTGGGGCCAGATGTCGCGGGTGAACGCGCCCTGGCCGAGGCGGACGAGGGGGATGGGGCCGCTCACGCGACGGCGCTCGCGGACACTTGGGCGGCAGCGCCGCCGCGCGGGTTCTTGTCGCCGGGTCGGCGGACGCTGAAGGCGTCGTCGCCGAACTCATGGATGCAGAAGCCCGTGAACACGCGCGTCACGGCGCGTCCTGTCTCCGTGTCGCCGTCGACGACGATCACGCGGCGGTCGCGGTCGATGGCGTAGCCCGCGTCCAGGCGAACAGCTGCCTCGCCCTGCAGGCACCCGACGGCCAGAATGGACAGAGCGAGGGTCTGCTCGACTTCGTCGATGTCGACGCGGTGCACGAACTCGAAGCGGTAGACAGTCCGGGGAGTGGGGTTCATGGTGATCTCCGAGGGCGGCAAGAAACGCGGTGCTGCCATAGAGCACCTAACCCGTCGCGGGGCGTGTTCACGAGAAATACTGATCAACATCTGATTTCTCGAAGCGATCGCGGACGCTGTTCACCGCGTACTCCAGTGTGGATCGCGGCGTGCGAAGCTGGCGCGCGGCCTCGGTCACCGACTCGCGGAGCAGCTGATCGCACACGCTGCGCTTCACGGCGTCGAGCGTTCCGATGACGGTCTCGACATCCAAGCGGATGCACAGAACGCGGAGATCGTCGGCGGGATCGATCGCATCGCTGCCGTCGGCGCTGACGGTCGGGCCCGGAACCCGCTTTGCCCGCTTGGCATCGCGGAGCATCTTGCAGAGCTTGGCGCGGACGACGCTCTCGACGAACGCCTCAGCGCTGCCGCGATTGGGATCAAAGCCGGGCCAGCGGACGACCACCTCCAGCAAGAGATCCTGCTCCAGGTCCTGCTGGCTGCCGGTCGCGGCGTCGCGGATGACGCGGAGGAGTTGCTTGGCCTTGATGCGAACGAGCGTCTTGGCGAACGTGAGAGTGGATGGATCGATGGCGCGGGTGGACATGGGCCGGACCTTCCTGGCATGGCCAGAAGGCCCCGGGGAGCGACAGGTCCGGCGTTGAGCTCACCGGGGCGGTTTCGTGGGATGCGGGCCTGTCGTCCCCGACTGGCGACTTGTCGATGGCGACGGGAGATTCAGGTCGCTGGCTCCGCTACAAGCCGAAGCAACCCGCTGAGGATCAGCGGGTTACGCGTTCGTGGGCAGCGGAAAGAATCTTGAGAAAACCGCCCCGGCGTCATCGACATGTCGATGGCGTCAGTGGTCGGTCTCGGCGTGGAACAGCGTCGCCCAGCCGTTGCCTTCGATCCGGATCGGGTCGCCGGCGATGCCGAAGAACGCCTGAAGCCTCTCGGCGAGCCGCTCGCGGCGCTTCTGGTTCTTCGGAGACGCCTCCGGGCTCCGCCAGTCCAGGGTTCCCCGGCCCTTGGCGAACGCGTAGAGCAACGCCCACTGGACGTCAGGCTTGCGGGTTCTGGCCACGCCCATACCCATCGAGGCGAAGTCAAAGACCCCGGTCTGAGTCTTGACGCTCACGGACACCGTGTGTGCATCAGTGAATCGGATCCGCACATCGGACCATCGCGCCCCCGCGGGCGTGGCGAACCTCGGTGTGTCGGACCGCGCAGCAGCAACCTTGATGTGGCGACCCGCGAAGGTGGCCATCGATTGTTCGAGCGATGGCTTGGGCTCGAACACGCCCTCGCCCTGCCACGTGAGCGATTCGGCGAGCGTGATCCAAGCCGATGACCGCCCCTCGACAACACGGTTGAGTTCTTCGCTCGCGCCGGCCAGCGTGGGCGTGACGAGGACGAACGGCCGCTGGGAGAGCGCCGAGATGTGGCCGGCGCTGCGCAGCAGCGACTGAGCATCCCTGGTCGTCGCCAGGTAAACCGGGAACCGCTCGCCCTCCACCGGCACGTAATCACCCAGCCACCACAGGCGGTTGCCCATCCCGACCGAGGATGGCGTTCCCGTTAGCCCCAGCGCCATCGCCACGCCCCGGAAGAGCGTGTCGGCGTCGAGCTGCCACAGCACGATGTCCTCGCGCCGGATCGGTGCGGACTCGCACGTCTCGGGATCGACCGCGACGATGTCGTCCTCGTCGTGGACCACCACCTTCCGCCCCTCGATCGTGCCCGGCCACGGCACGGACATGGCCAGCTCCTCCATCGGCCGCAGCAGCGGCTGGAGGAACTGAAGCTCGTCTCCCATGTGCTCGCGCCAGACCGAGCGCACGCCGGCCCAGCCCTGCACCCGCTCAAGCGACTGCCACAAGCGCATGGCCGCCTCCCTTTACAAAGCCCCCACCGCGCAGGAACGCCTCGATCAGGTCGGCATCGGTGTCGCGGGTGTACGTCGCGCGGTTGCCGTGCCGGATCGTGACCGGCCTGGGCTTGCGGCCGTCGGTGAATCGCACCTCGAACGTGGCGGCGCTGAGCAGCGCGTCCTCGGGAATCGACTCGCGGGCGTGCTCGAGCGCCAGCAGCACATCGTCAGCCTTCTCGACCTTCCGCCGGTGGAACGGGCCGCCGACGTACATCGTGAGCTCGACCAGCCGCACTGACGCCAGCCCCGTGATGTGCTTGCACGCGAGACTGTTCCGGCCGCGGGCCCGGAGCGGCTCGAGGTCGTAACGCTCCTGGTCGGCCGGGAAGAAGTCGGCCCGGCCGAAGATGTGCTGGCCGACGAGCTGGCGGTACGCGGCGCACTCGCCCTTGGTCGCCGCATTGATCCGCAACTCCCACGTCCGGCGGTCAAAGACGATCAGCCCGTGGGCCATGGGCCGGTAGCGCACGCACCCCGGCTTGCCGTCGTCGAGGCTGCCCTCGCGGCGGTA
>JAFLCM010000259.1 GCA_017303565.1 Planctomycetota bacterium | reverse complement strand
CGCGCCCGCCCCGGCTCCCGCCGGCGGCGGAGCGCCCGAGCCGAAGTAAGGCCCGGCCCAGCCCCGTCGTCAGCCAGTCTGATTTCCTCGACTCCGCCCCTTTCTTCCCTGCCCTTTCTTCCCTGCCCCCCCTCGCGCCGCGTGAGCCACGGCCCACGCGAACGCTCCAAACCGCCGGGACCCCTGCCATGGCCGAAACGGTCTACGACCGCGTGAACGACTTCGCCAGCGTGAAGATCACCCTGGCCAGCCCGAACGACATCCGCTCCTGGTCGTTCGGCGAGGTGAAGAAGCCCGAGACGATCAACTACCGCACGTACCGCCCCGAGCGGGACGGGCTGTTCTGCGAGCGCATCTTCGGGCCCGAGCGCGACTACGAGTGCGCCTGCGGCAAGTACAAGGGCACGAAGTTCAAGGGCATCATCTGCGACCGCTGCGGCGTAAAGGTGACCCACTCGCGCGTCCGGCGCAAGCGCATGGGCCACATCAACCTCGCGGCCCCGATCGTGCACATCTGGTTCTTCAAGGCCATGCCCAGTCGCCTGGGCAACCTCCTGGCGATGAAGACCGCCGACCTCGAGAAGATCATCTACTTCCAGGACTACGTCGTCGTCGACCCCGGCGACACCGAGCTCCAGTTCAAGCAGCTCCTGACCGAGGACGAGCACCGCACCGCCCTCGAGAAGTACGGCAACGCGTTCAAGGCCTCGATGGGCGCCGACGCGATGCGCGAGCTGCTCGAGCGGATGGACCTCGACGCCACCGCGCGCGAACTCCGCGAGGCGATCAAGGAGACCCGCTCGAAGCAGAAGCTCAAGGACCTCGCCAAGCGCCTGAAGATCGTGGAGCAGATCCGCGGCAGCCAGAACGACGCCACCTGGCTCGTCATGGACGTGATCCCCGTGATCCCGCCCGACCTGCGCCCGCTCGTGCTGCTGGAGTCCGGCAACTTCGCCACCAGCGACCTGAACGACCTGTACCGGCGCATCATCAACCGCAACAACCGCCTCAAGAAGCTGATGGACCTCAACGCCCCCGAGGTCATCATCCGCAACGAGAAGCGGATGCTGCAGCAGGCGGTCGACGCGCTGTTCGACAACAACCGCTGCCGCCGCCCCGTGCTCGGCTCGAGCAACCGCCCGCTCAAGTCCCTGACCGACATGGTCAAGGGCAAGCAGGGCCGGTTCCGCGAGAACCTGCTGGGCAAGCGCGTCGACTACTCGGCCCGCTCGGTCATCGTGGTCGGCCCGGAGTTGAAGCTCTATCAGTGCGGCCTGCCCAAGAAGATCGCCCTTGAACTCTTCCAGCCCTTCATCATCCGCAAGCTGAAGGAGCACGGCCTCGCCGACACCATCAAGAGCGCCAAGCGCATGCTCGAGCGCCGCGACCCCGAGGTGTGGGACATCCTCGAGGAGGTCATCTACCAGCACCCCGTGCTGCTGAACCGAGCCCCCACCCTGCACCGAATGGGCATCCAGGCCTTTGAGCCCGTGCTGGTCGAGGGCAACGCCATCAAGATCCACCCGCTGGTCTGCACCGCGTTCAACGCCGACTTCGACGGCGACCAGATGGCCGTCCACCTCCCGCTGAGCGTCGAGGCCCAGGCCGAGGCGCACGTGCTGATGCTGTCGACGCACAACATCTTCTCGCCCGCCAACGGTAACCCGATCATCTCGCCCAGCCAGGACATCGTGCTGGGCGTCTACTTCCTCACCGTCATGGAAGAGGAGGCCGAGAAAGACCCCGCCAAGATCAAGCGCTTCAAGGACCGCCAGGAGGCGCTGCTCGCCCACGAGCAGGGCAAGATCGGCATCCACGAGCCCATCCTGGTCCGCCTCGACGGGTTCAACCAGGTCGTGAACGGTCAGAAGAGCGCCCCCGACGCGATGCCCAAGAACCGGCGCGTGGTCACCACCGTCGGGCGCATCATCTTCGCCGACATCCTTCCCCCCGGCATGCCGTTCTACAACACGGCGCTTGGGAAGAAGGGCGCGGCCCGCGTGATCGACGACTCGTACGCGTACTGCGACCGCAAGGCCACCATCGACCTCCTCGACAAGCTGAAGGAGGCCGGCTTCAAGTGGTCGACCCTCGGCGGCATCTCGTTCGGCATCACCGACCTCCGCATCCCCGAGGCCAAGCACACCCTCATCGCCGACGCCCAGAAGAAGGTCGACCGCGTCAAGAAGAACTACGACCGCGGCATCATCACCGAGCGTGAGAAGTACAACCAGGTGCTGGACATCTGGGCCCACTGCCGCGAGGCCATCCAGAAGTCGCTCATCGAGACCCTCAAGAGCGACCGGCGCGGCAAGGATGGCGAGGAGACCTCCATCGAGAAGAAGGAGGGCGCCAAGTACCTCAACCCCGTCTACATGATGTCCGACTCGGGCGCCCGCGGCAACGTGTCGCAGCTCCAGCAGGCCGCCGGCATGCGCGGCCTGATGGCCAAGCCCAACGGCGAGATCATCGAGACGCCCATCCGCTCGAACTTCCGCGAGGGCCTGACGGTGCTGGAGTACTTCTCCTCCACCCACGGCGCCCGCAAGGGTCTGGCCGATACCGCCCTCAAGACCGCCGACTCGGGCTACCTCACCCGCAAGCTCTGCGATGTGGCCCAGTCCGTCATCATCAACGAGAACGACTGCGGCACCACGCAGGGCGTCGTCAAGATGGCCCTCTACAAGGGCGACGAGGTCGACGTCCCGCTCCGCGACCAGATCAAGGGCCGCGTCTCGGCGACCACCATCATCGACCCGGTCTCGGACCAGGAAATCATCAAGAAGGACGAGGTGATCACCGAGTCCGCCGCCAAGCGCGTCGAGGACCTCGGCATCGACTCGGTGCAGGTGCGCTCCCCGCTCACCTGCCAGAGCGCCCGCGGCGCGTGCGCCTTGTGCTACGGCATGGACATGTCCACCAGCCGGATGGTCGAGGAAGGCCTCGCCGTCGGCATCATCGCCGCCCAGTCGATCGGTGAGCCGGGCACCCAGCTCACCATGCGGACGTTCCACACCGGCGGCGTCGCCACCAACAAGCTCGTCGAGACCAACATCGTTGCCACCCAGGCCGGCGGCATCGAGCTCCGCGACTGCAACGAGGTGGAGGTCGCCAACGACGACGGCGTCAAGGTCATCGTGGCCCTGAAGCGCAACGGCGAGATCGCCATCAACGACAGCAAGGGCCGCGAGCTCGAAAAGTACAAGGTGCCCTACGGCGCCGAACTGCTCGTCCGCGCCGGCGCCACCGTCAAGAAGGGCGACCAGCTCATCCGCTGGGACCCGCACCGCACGCCGATTCTCGCCGAGAAGGCCGGCACCGTGCAGTTCGTCGACATCGACGTGGGCGAGACCGTCCGCGAGGAAGACGCCGGCCAGGGCCGCAAGGCACTCGTCGTCGTCGAGCACAAGGGCGAGAAGCACCCGCGCATCAACATCGTCTCCGCCTCGGGCGAGATCCTCGACTTCCACCACCTGCCCGCCAAGGCGCGTATCGAAGTCCAGGACGGCCAGCAGGTCCCGGCCGGGCACATGCTCGCCCGCCAGCCCCGCGGCTCCACCGGCTCGCACGACATCACCGGCGGTCTGCCCCGCGTCACCGAGATCTTCGAGGCCCGCAAGCCCCGTGACCCGGCGGTCATGGCCGAGGTCTCGGGCAAGGTTGAGATCCTCTCGGACAAGCGCAAGGGTAAGATGACCATCCGCGTCATCTCCGACTCGGGCATCGAGAAGGACCACCACGTCCCGCAGGACAAGCACCTGCTCGTCCACTCGGGCGACACGGTGCAGGCCGGCGACCCCCTGATCGACGGCCCGCTCGTCCCGCACGACATCCTGCGGATCAAGGGCGAGGACGCCCTGTTCAAGTACATGATCGACGAGGTGCAGAACGTCTACCGCGCCCAGGGCGTGCAGATCAACGACAAGCACATCGAGGTCATCCTCTCGCAGATGCTCCGCAAGATCCGCATCGAGAACCCGGGCGACACGTCGTTCCTGCCGCACGAGGTGGCCGACAAGATCGCCTTCCGCCAGATGAACACCGAGACGATGGAGAAGGGCGTCATCACCGAGCCCGGCGACACCGGCCTGACCGCCGGCCAGCTCGTCAGCAAGTCGGAGATGCGCGAGGCCAACAACAAGGCCGAGGCCGCGGGCAAGTCCCCGGCCAAGGCCCGCAAGGCCCGCCCCGCCACCGGCCGCACGCTGCTCCTTGGCATCACCAAGGCGTCGCTGCAGTCCGAGTCGTTCCTCTCGGGCGCCTCGTTCCAGGAGACCACCAAGGTCCTCACGGAAGCCTCGCTCAAGGGCGCCACCGACAAGCTCATCGGCCTCAAGGAGAACGTCCTGCTCGGGCACCTCATCCCCGCCGGCACCGGCCTGCGGACCTACCAGGCGATGGGCGTCAAGCTCCTGGCCGAGCCTCCCGCCCCCAGCGAGGAGGACGATCAGGCCATGCTGGACGAGGCCGCCGCCGCCGCCGAAGAGTTGGGCGCCGCCCCCGACGACTCCACCGCGGCCGCGGTCCAGCTCGGCGAGATGTTCATCGGCGAACGCACCCAGCAGCCCGGCCTCTAAC
>JAFLCM010000258.1 GCA_017303565.1 Planctomycetota bacterium | reverse complement strand
GCGGGACTATTTCAAGCAGCGGGAGCCGTGGTCGTGCCTGGCGGACGAGCTCGCGGAGAACGCCGGGTTCGCGCAGCGGATGAACGAGCGCTACGGGCAGCCCGGGTCTGAAGCGGGCGAGCGTGCCGCCACCGGCCTCCGCACCTACCGCCTCGCCTGCGCCGCCACCGGGGAGTACACGGCGTTCCACGGGGGGACGGTCAGCCTGGGCCAGGCCGCCGTCGTCACCGCCGTCAACCGTGTCACGGGCGTGTACGAGAAGGAACTCGGCATCCGCCTGCAACTCGTCGCCAACAACTCCAGCCTGATCTACACCAACTCGTCAACCGACCCCTACACCAACAACAACGGCGGGACGATGCTCACCCAGAACCAGAGCAACATCGACACCGTCATCGGCAGCGCCAACTACGACATCGGGCACGTGTTCTCGACCGGCGGCGGCGGCGTCGCCGGCCTCGGCGTCGTGTGCAGCGCGGGGAACAAGGCCCGCGGCGTCACCGGCGCCGGTTCGCCCATCGGCGACGCGTACTGGATCGATTACGTCGCCCACGAGATGGGCCATCAGTTCGGCGGCGCTCACACCTTCAATACCTCGAACGCCAACTGCGTCGGACAACGCTCCGCGTCATCGGCGTACGAGCCCGGATCGGGCTCGACCATCATGGCCTACGCAGGCATCTGCGGCGCCGACGACCTGCAGCCCAACTCCGACGCCTACTTCCACTTCCGTAGCCTTGAACAGATCAACTCCTACGTCTCGGGCGGCGGCAACTGCCGCACCTCGGTCGCCAACGGAAACAACACCCCGAGCGTCACCGCCACGGGCGCGTTTGTCATCCCCGCGAACACCCCGTTCGCGCTCACCGCGACCGGCTCCGACATCGACGGCAACGCCATCACCTACTGCTGGGAAGAGCGCGACCTCGGCTCGTCCCGCGCCCTGTCGCAGGGTGACGGCGGCACCGGGCCCATCATCCGCTCGTTCAACCCCACCACCTCCAACGTCCGCACCGTCCCGCGCCTGAGCACGCTGCTCGGCGGCGCCGCCGCCGCGGGCGAGATCCTCCCCACCACCACCCGCACGCTCGCCTGGCGCTGCACGGTCCGCGACAACGTCGCTTCGGGCGGCGGCACCGGCTTCGCCGATATCTCGATCAGCGTCACCAGCGCCGCGGGACCCTTCACCGTCACCAGCCAGAACTCGGGCGGCTCGTTCGTCGCCACCCTGCCCGTCACCTGGAACGTCGCCGGCACCACCGCCAACGGGATCAACTGCGCCAACGTCAAGATCTCGCTCTCGACCGACGGGGGGTTCACGTTCCCCACTGTTCTCGCCGCCAGCACCCCCAACGACGGCGCCGAGAACGTCGCCATCCCCGGCAGCGTCAACTCCTCGACGTGCCGCGTGAAGGTCGAGGGCGTCGGCAACATCTTCTTCGACATCAACAACGTGAACTTCAGCGCCACGCCCTTCCCGCCTCCCGGTGCGTTCACGCTCGTCTCGCCCGCCAACGGCGCCGGCGGCGTCAGCACCACACCCACGCTCTCGTGGACTCCCTCCACCAACGCCGCCTCATACACCGTGATCGTGGACACCGATTTCACGCTCACCCCGCCGCACACCTTCACCACCACGACCGCGTCGACCAGCGTCGCCATCCCCGCGGCCACGCTGGCGAACTCCACGCAGTACTACTGGCGCGTGACGGCGGACAACGGGATCCAGACCGCCGGCACGCCCAACCCCGCGATCTTCGCCACCGCCAGCACCCCCGCGTGTCCGGGCGATCTTTCGGGTGACAGCGCCGTCGATACCGTGGACCTGGTGATCTTCCTCGGCCAGTTCGGCCAGCTGGTCGCGCCCGGCAGCGGCGCGGACTTCTCCGGCGACGGCGTCATCAACACCGTCGACCTGGTCATCTTCCTGGGAGTGTTCGGCACCGCCTGCTGATTTCCGCCGCGGCGCGATCAGCCCGCTTCGAGGTCGGTGTCCTTGAGGTCCCGCGTCACGCGGTACTCCGCGTTGAACCACTTGCCCAAGTCGGCGATTCTGCACCGGGGCGAGCAGAACGGGAACGTGGCCGCGCCCGGCGCGATCGGACTGCCGCACGCCCGGCACGCCGGCCCCACTGAGGCCATCTCGATCACGATTCGGCGCGCCGATTCGCCCGCGTGCTCGATGGTCACGCGCACGGCGGGCGCGGGCATCCGGTCCCCCAGCCGTTCGGGCCATTCCACCGCCACCACCGCGCCCGAACGCAGCAGCCCCTCGAGATCGAACGAGTCCGCGTCGTCGGGGCCGGCCAGGCGGTACGCGTCGATGTGAACCACCGGGCACCGCGCTCCCGCGTGCGCGTACTCGTTGACGATGACGAACGTGGGGCTGCTGACGAGGCGCTCCGGGTGCCCCAGCCCCGCCGCCAGCCCGCGGACGAAACGGGTCTTGCCCGCTCCGAGGTCGCCGTGCAGCGCCACGACGTCGCCCGGCTTGAGGTCCGCGGCCAGGCTGCGGGCGATCGCCTCCGTCGCCTCCGCGTCTTCGGAGTGGTGCGTGCGGACCCGGGTCATGCGCGGTGCTCCCAGCCCAGCGCGGAGGCGTCGTGCGCTGCGCCGCCCTCTTCGATGATCACGCACCCCGCGCCCCGGACGACCCTCCCGATCACCGTGACGGGCGTGCCCGCGCCGACGCTCGACGGCACTGCCGCGCCCTCCGCCACGCAGAACAGCAGTTCGTAGTCCTCGCCGTCCGAGGCGGCCTCGCGCCAATCGTTGACGCCGGCATGCCGGGGGATTCTCCGAGCGTCGATCTCGACCCGCACGGCCGAGGCGCGGGCGACCCGGGCCGCGTCGCGTCCGAGGCCGTCAGAGAGATCGATCATCGCGGTCAGCGCTCGACCGAGCCCGCCCGCCAGTTCGCTCGCCTCGTCGATCCGCGGCGAGAACCGCAGGTGCCGCCCGGACTTGAGCGAGCCGCCCAGCGCGCCGGTGACGCAGACCCGGTCGCCTTCCCGCGCCGTCGATCTTTCCACCGGCCCGCGAACCTCGTGCGGACGCCCCAGGATCGTCACGGTCAGCACCGTTGGACCGGGAGAGATCGCGATGTCGCCGCCCGCCAGCGGCGCCTCGAACCGCTCGGCCCAGGAGGACAGCCGCTCGAAGAGTTCGTCGCCCCGCGTGAAGCCCTCCCGCAGGCAGCCGGTCGCGAGGGCGCACACGGGCCGACCCGCCATGGCCGCGATATCGGACACGCTGCGCGCCACCGCCTTGCGGGCGATGTCGTCGATCGACGCCGTCGCGTCGTAGTGGCGGTCTTCCACCAGGTGATCGACAGTGGCAAGCGTCAGCCCCGGCAGCGCCAGGACCGCGGTGTCGTCGCCGGGACCGATCACGATCGCGCCCCGCCCGTGAAGGTGGGCGGACCGCTCGCTGATGCGCTCCAGCAGGTCGCTCTCGTTCACGGCCCCACGCCCCCGGTGCGGGGCGCGTCCGCCCGCTGCTCTCCCCGCGCGTCGGTCAGCACGAGGTTGTCGCGGTGGATCACCTCCTCGTGCGCCTGGCGCCCGAGGACGTCCTCGAACCGCGACGACTCCAGCCCGACGATCCGCGCCGCCTCGGCGCTGGAAAAGTTGATCAGCCCGCGGGCGATCTCCGAGCCTCCCGCGGAAACGACCGTCACCACGTCCCCCACCTCGAACGCCCCGGCGACCGACGTCACGCCGCGTGCCAGCAGCGACGCGCCGCGCTCACGAAGGGCACGTTCCGCCCCCGCGTCCACGCTCACCGACCCGCTCGGCGTCACCCCCACGCCGATCCACAGCCGGCGCCCCGCCACCCGTGCCTCGGCTGGCGGCGTGATGAGCGTGCCCACGGTCTCGCCCGCCAGCACCCGCCCCAGCGCTTCCGCCGGGCGCCCCCGGGCGATCACCACCGAAGAGCCTTTCAGCCCAGCCGCACGGGCGGCCGCGAGTTTGCTCGCCATCCCCCCGCGGCCCTGCGTGCTCTTCTCGGCGCGAACGAACCGCGAGAGCGAATCCTTCCTTTTCGTTGTTTCTAAAACTAGTGGTGCTAGAGAGCTCGCCCAGTCGACACAATTGTTGACTACAAAGAAGGAAAATTAAGAATGCTACTCTACCAAGCCAACTAACGTCCGTTGCGAGAAACATCCGTTTCGCAATGCCTGCGGAACCGAGGAGGGGAAGAAGAATGTGGAGCTGGCCACAGCAACAGAAACATCGACGTCGTATTCGTCGACGCCGTCGTTGTTGAAACGGTGTTCGCGCTGAAAGATGGTGTGGTATGGTTCCGCTGCCTGCCAAAAAATGGACTTCCAGCACCAGTAACATATTTGCCGGGAAATTGCGTCCCAGCAAGCCGCCACAGACGCAGCATTCGAACCACTCAAGAGTCTGTTCGGAACGTATGAGGAAGGTCGTCCTACGAATGTTTTGGTGGATGAGGATGGGTGGTTTACTAGTATGGTACGTGGCTGAACATTGCGCCAAGGTTCCGTTCCATCGCGACTCTTTCAACGACGTTGGGCTCTCACATCCAAGTCCATGATGTCCACGCTCCCCCCCC
>JAFLCM010000257.1 GCA_017303565.1 Planctomycetota bacterium | reverse complement strand
CGTGAAGTGCAGGGGCACGTCGGGCCCGAGATTGTCGGCATACCACTGGCACAGCTTCTCGATTTCCTGGGTGCTGTCGTTGGCGTCGGGGATCAGCAGGGTGGTGACCTCGAACCAGACGTTTGTTTCTTTCTTCAGGTAAACGAGCGTATCAAGCACGGGCTGCAACTCGCCAATGCACACCTTTCTGTAGAACTCCTCTGTGAAGCCCTTGAGATCGACATTGGCCGCGTCCATGTAGCGGTAAAACTCGCGGCGCGGCTCGTCGCACATGTAGCCCGCGGTCACGGCCACGGTCTTGATGTCGAGTTTGTGGCATTCCCGGGCGATGTCGATGGCGTATTCGTGGAAGATCACCGGGTCGTTGTAGGTGAAGGCCACGCTCGAGCAGCCGAGCTTTGTTGCTGCACGCGCGACCAGTTCCGGGGAGGCCTGGTCAGCCAGGGTGTCGATTTCGCGGCTCTTTGAAATATCCCAGTTCTGGCAGAAGCGGCAGCCCAGGTTGCAGCCCGCGGTGCCAAAGCTGAGGATGCTCGTGCCGGGCAGATAATGGTTGAGCGGCTTTTTCTCGATGGGATCGATGCAGAAGCCCGAACTGCGCCCGTAGGTGGTCAGGACGACTTCATGGTTCAAGTTCTGGCGCACAAAGCAGAAGCCGCGCTGGCCTTCACCGAGCTTGCAATAGCGCGGGCACAGGTCGCACTGCACGCGGCCATCGGGCAACTTGTGCCAGTACTTGGTGGCAACAATGGAGGCATCTGCACCCATGGCCTGATTCTACAAGCCGCGGAGGCAAAAGGGGCTTACACGCGGGCGGCCAGCGCGCTTTCAGCCATGTCGTAGAAGCGGGCAAAGAGGTGCAGCGAATCGTGGGGGCCGGGGCTGGCCTCGGGGTGATACTGCACGCCGAATACGGGCAGCACTTTGTGGCGGATGCCGCTGACAGTGTTGTCGTTGATGTTCAGGTGCGTGACCTCGACGTCTTCGGGCAGGCTCTGGGGGTCGGTGGCAAAGCCGTGGTTCTGGCTGGTGATTTCAACGCGGCCGGTTGCCAGCTCCTTGACGGGATGATTGGCCGCATGATGCCCGAACTTGAGTTTATAGGTCTTTCCGCCCATGGCCCAGGTCAGCAACTGGTGCCCAAGACAGATACCGAAAATCGGCAGCTTGCGCGCGATGAGCCCCTTCACGACGGAGATTTCGTGGGGCAGCGCGGCGGGATCTCCGGGCCCGTTGGAAAGGAAGGCGGCTTGGGGATTCCAGGCCAGAATCTCCTCCAGCCTGGCCCGGGCAGGGAACACCCGCACCTCAAAGCCCGCCTGAACCAGGCAGCGAAGGATGTTGGACTTTGCGCCGTAATCGATGGCGGCGCAGCGGATGCGCGGGCCCTCGCGCCGGGGCAAGTTGAGCTTGTCGGCAAACTCACTCTCAAAACCCGCCGTGAAGTCGTAGGCGCGGGCGCAGGAAACTTCCTTGACGAGGTCCTGGCCTTCCATTTCCGGGCTTTGCAGCACTTCGTCGAGCAGTTTCTCGGCGTTGGACTCCGGGGCAATCACGCCGCGCATGGCGCCGTGGGTACGCAGGTGCAGGGTGAGCGCACGGGTGTCCAGGCCGTCAATGGCGGGCACGCCCATGGCCTCCAGGAAATCGTTGAGGGAACGCTCGCTACGGAAATTGCTGGTGACACCGGATAGCTCGCGAATCACAAAGCCGCTGAGCCAGAGTTTCTCGCACTCGTTGTCTTCGGAGTTGATGCCGTAGTTGCCGATCTGGGCGGCCGTCATCACGACAATCTGGCCCGCGTAACTGGGGTCGCTCAGGACTTCCTGATAGCCCGTCAGGGCCGTGTTGAAGACCACCTCGCCAAAGCCTTTTTTCGGCGCGCCGAACAAACGGCCCTTGAATGCCCTTCCATCTTCCAGCAGCAGCACTCCGGCCTGGCGTTTACGCATGGCGCTCCAGTGGGTTGTGTCCGGCGCGCAGTGTAACGAGGGCCGGCTCCCGGGCAACGCTGTGGAAATCGCGTCAGCTGCCGACACCAGGCCCCTGACACTCCGAACTTGCCTCGGGGCACAAACGGGGTAGGATTACGCCATACTTTGCCGGACAGAGTATGCCGACCGTACCCCGTCACATCGCCATCATCATGGATGGAAACGGCCGCTGGGCCCAATCCCGCGGCATGATGCGCATTCGCGGCCATGAAGCCGGGGTGGACTCCGTTCGCGCCATCACTGAAGAGTGCGCCAGGCTCAAGGTCGGGCAGCTCACCGTCTATGCTTTCTCCGCCGAGAACTGGAAGCGTCCCCGCCTTGAGATCGAACTGCTGATGCAGTTGCTCAAGCGCTTTCTCGTGGCTGAGCGCGACACGCTGATGAACAACGACGTGCAGCTGTTCATCGTCGATAACTCGGGCGTCGTCGGCGGGCTGTGACGACAGTTGGGAATGAGCTCGACCTCGACCGGCGCGGTGAACAGCTGCTTCGCGCGCTCGATGACCTTCTGCCCGGGGAAGCTCAGGTCTCCTTCGGCGCCCATGATGAGCACCGGAGCCTGCAGCCTCGCGAGCTCGGCAGGCTTCGCCAGCTTCGGAATACTCATCGCCGGCGTGAACGCGGTGAGCGCGGTGCCGAGGTACGGCAACCAGTCGTCGGTCAGCGTGGTGAGCATGTTCGCCATCGCCGCATGCAGGCGCTCGGGCGTCGGGTTCCTGCGGTACTGCATGATGGGCCAGGCCACCTTCGTGAAGCCTGCCCACCACGGGCCGTTCACCAGCCCGGCGGGCACCAGCAACACCAGCGTCGTCAGCCGCTCTGGCGCGACGGCCGCGAAGCGCAACGAGACGAAGCCGCCCCAGCTCACGCCGAGCAGGTGGGCCTGCTTCAGCTCGAGCGCGTCGAAGACGTCGCGCAGCCACAAACCGTACTCGTCGTTCTTCACCGAGGGCTGGTGGTCGGCACTCTTCACCGACTGGCCCACGACGTCGACGGCGTAGACCCGAAAGCGCTGCAGCAGCGGCTCCAACTCACCGAGCAGGTGCGCCGAGCTCGCGAGCGCGCCGTGGAGCAGCACGAGCGGCGGCGCGTTCTCGGGGCCGCCCATCAAGACGTGCGCGTCACCGAAGCGCGTCGGGACCGTTCGGCGCGGCGTGTGCGTGGTGAGCTTCTTCGCGAAGCGCTCGTACCAGTCGAGCAGCGCGGCTTTTCCTGCGGGGCTGGTGAACAACGAGCTCATCGGCGGCTCCGTTTCGGCGGCGGGGGACGAAGACCTGCGAGGTGCTGCGAGAAGAGTTGCTCGACGAGCGCCGGCGGCGTGCCGTGCGCGCCCTGCACCCAGCCGATGAGCGCGAAGTAGAAGAACGAGAGCCACGCGGCGGCGACGGCCTCGGCGCTCGTCCCCGAGACCAGCGCGCCTTCGGTGATGGAGCGCCTCACCGCGTCGGTCAACGCCACGTGCACCCGCTGGGTCTGTGAGACGAACTTGCTTGCCCAGAGGCCCTCGGCGAACAGCGACTCCTTCAGCAGCGTGCGCGAGAGGGCAGGGCGCTTCTGGTAGTAGGCGAAGACGGCGGCGGCGAGCGACGAGGCCTGCTTCTCGAGCGAGCCGTTGCTGCGTGAGAGCGCCCGGTCGAGCGTCGCCTCGAGGTCGTCGAAGAGCGCGGCGTAGAGCAGCTCCTTCTTCTCGCCGAAGTGGTGCAGCACCGTTCCCGCAGAGACCTGGGCCCGCTTCGCGATGCCGCGCACGTTGGCCGCCTCGAAGCCCACCGCCTCGAACTCGCTGCGTGCCGCCTCGAGGACGGCCTCTCGCGTCGCCGCCTTCTGGGTTGCGCGGAGGCTCGGTTCGGATTCGTCAATCATGTTCACTGAACGTGTTTAATGAGTTGCTTGCGGGGGCGCAAGGTGGTCGCGCGCGGGTTCATCGAGCCGGTCGATGAGCGATGCTGTGCATGAAGCGGCCCAGCCCGTGGGTCATGCGGCTCCATCGGTCGATGAGCGCGATGCTGAGGCGCCGGCCCCAGCCTCCGCGGACCATCCGCCAGCTTTCACGCGCGCGGCTCGATCGGGCCATGTGGCAGCTTTCACGCACACGGCTCCATCGCGCCGCCTCGATGAGCGCGATGCGCTGCACGAGGCGTCGGCCCGGCCTCCGCGGACCATGCGGCAGCGCTCCCGCACGCGGCTCCATTCCGCCGCCTCGATGAGTGCGATGCGCTGCATGAGGCGCCGCGCCCGGCTCTCATGCCCGGCTCCAGGTCCCCAGCGAACGACAGGAGGTCGCGGTCGTCGGGCGCCGCCGCACCCTGCGGACGACAGGAGGTCTCACTCGGCGGCAGTTCTCACACGCGCGGCTCCGGGCGCCCGCTTAGTCGCCTGCTGCTGTCACACGGCCAAGTGCGAACCCTCCGCCGGCGACGGCAGAGTCGCTGCTGTCGCCGTGGCTCGCACGGCTCTCTGTCGCTCACGGCTGAAGTCGCCCGGAACCCTGTGCGTGCGTGTGGTTGACGTCACACGCGGTCGCCCGCACGCCGGTCGCGATTCGACGTAGAAAGGCAGCGCCCGTCATGACCGCCCCGGCAGACACCGCAGTGG
>JAFLCM010000256.1 GCA_017303565.1 Planctomycetota bacterium | reverse complement strand
CACGCGCTCAGGATCGACGCGTGCGCGTTCGACAGCCCCACCCACCCCGTCGCCTCCGCCTGCATCAGCCGGCGCTCGAACTCCCTCGCCCCCGCCGATCCCGGCTCGATCCCCTGCGCCGTCAGCATCGCCGCGGCGTTCGCCTTGTACTGCGCCACCGTCTGCGCGTGCTCGACCAGCACCTGGTACACGCCCTTTCCCGCCAGCACGAACGCGACCCCGCCGAAAGCAGCCGCGAGCCCGACCACCACGCGCCGCGACGACAGCCCAGAACTCACCTGCGTCACCGCCCACGCCCCGACCATCGCCGCCGCCCACGCGGAGCCGAGGAACACGTCGTCCGGCCCGGTCCCGGCGCGCACGAACCGCTGGCTCATGACCACCGCCCCGAACGCGCCCAGCAGAACCAGCACCGCGCTCTTCCACCGCAGCCGATCGCCCGCCGCCACGCTCGCCCAGGTCCCCACCGCCGCGGCCAGCCACACCGCCGCATCCAGCATCAGGCCCTGCGACGGGCGCAGCGTCGTCTCCACCAGGAACTCGCGCGACGGATCGACTTCCCACCACGGCATCCGCGAGTGCGTGCTCACCAGCCGAACCACCGCGCCCAGCACGATCACGCTCAGCGCGACTTCGCGCAGCAAGCCATCGCCCCCCCACCTCCGCGACTGACCGGCCCCGGTCTTCACACGCCCCGCCCCGCCTTCCCGCTGCCGTGCTCGTACAAGGCCAAGAGCGCCAGCACCAGCAGCGTCTGCACGCCGATCGCCACCGCCTGCCAAGCGCTCGCGGAACCGAGCAAGAGCCCGCCGACGCCCGTCACCGCGCAGCACCCGCAGATCACCGCCAGCGTCCGCACCACGCTCAGCCCCCGCGCCCGCAGCCGGTGCGAGAAGTGCTGCTGATCCCCCACCATCGGGCTTCGTCCCTGCGACACCCGGATCACGCACACGCTCACGAAGTCGTACAAGGGCACCGCCAGCACGCACAGCGGCATGAACACCCCGTACCACCCGCCGCCGAGCGTCGGGTCCACGTACGTCGTCCGCACCGTCAGAAACGCCAGCAGGAACCCGACCACCAGCGACCCGCCGTCGCCCATGAAAATCGTCGCGCCGCGCCCGCGCGACGGACCCGCCCCCCCGTGCCACTGACCCGGCTCCCCGTGCCACTGACCCGTCCGCGGGTCAGTGCTCCCCGCCCCCACCAACCCACCCCACGGAAAGTTGAACACCAGGAACCCCAGCAGCGCCCCGATCAACACCGCCAGCGCCGCGGCGATGAACCACTGCCCGTGCATCAGCGCCGCCGCCAGAAAGAACCCCGACGCCGTCACCCCCACCCCCGCCGACAGCCCGTCCATGTTGTCCATGAAGTTCATCGCGTTCGTGACGACGACGAACCACGCGATCGTCACCGCCCACGACGCCCACGGCCCGCCCGCGTGCGCATCCAGCATCGTCAGCAGACGGCAGTCGAACCCGATCACCATCGCCGCCGCCGCCGCCGTCATCACCGCCAGCTTGAGCCGCGCGTTCACCGCCCGCCGATCATCGATCAGCCCCATCGCGTGCAGCACCAACAGGCACGCCAGCAGCGCCAGCGCCATCGGCGTCTGGTCCCGGATGCCCTGCATGTGGACCGCCGCCCCCGCGAAGCCGTCCCGCACCAGGCACGGCGCGTCCGGGTTGGCGTTCCGCGCCGCCACCCCCAGCCCGATCAGCATCAGCCCCGCCACGGTGACGAAGATCGCCACACCGCCGATGTTCGGCACCCGGCGCAGCACCTTCGCGTGCCCCGCCGACCCCGCCGAATCGTGCAGCAGCGCCCGCCGCCCGAACCGGCGCACCGCGAACGTCAGCGCCGTGGAGACCACCGCGGCCGCGCCCATCAGGATGAACACCAGCGCCGTCACGGCGCAAACGATACCGCGCCTCCAAAGAACCCGGAGCGTCAGCGACGGGCCCCCACGAGCCCCAAGCGCCAGCGACAGACCCCTCACGAGCCCCAAGCGTCAGCGCGGGGTCATAACAACCCCAAGCTTCAGCGACGGACTCCCCCTACACGCCCAACACGAAAAAGGCCCCCGCCAACCGGCGAGGGCCTTCGTGTCTCATCGTTCAACCGCTCACTTGTTCCCGTCGGGCACGCTCGGCGCCACCGGCGGCACCGCCGGCAGCGTCGGCTTCATGCCCAGGTACTTCACCATGAACGCGATCCGGTCGGTCGCCTCCGCGATGATCTTGTCCGTGGGCTTGCCCGCGCCGTGCCCGGCCCGGACGTCGATCCGGCACAACACCGGCGCATAACCCTTGTGGGCCTGCTGCAGCCGCGCCGCGAACTTGAACGAGTGACCGGGCACCACGCGGTCGTCGTGGTCGCCCGTCATCACCAAGGTCGCCGGGTACTTCACCCCGTCCTTGAGGTTGTGCAGCGGGGAGTACGCGTAGATCGCCTTGAACTCCTCGGCGTCCTCCGAAGAGCCGTAGTCGTCCTTCCACGCCCACCCGATCGTGAACTTGTGGAACCGCAGCATGTCCATCACGCCGACGATCGGGATCGCCACCGCGAACAGGTCCGGCCGCTGCGTCATCGCCGCGCCGACCAACAGCCCGCCGTTGCTCCCGCCCATGATCGCCAGCTTCTCGGGGCTGGTGTACCGCTCGGAGATCAGGTACTCCGCGGCGGAGATGAAGTCGTCGAACACGTTCTGCTTCCGCAGCTTGGTGCCCGCCTTGTGCCACTCCTCGCCGTACTCGCCGCCGCCGCGCAGGTTGGCCGACGCGTACACGCCGCCCATCTCCATCCACCCCAGGTTCGCCACCGAGAACGCCGGCGTCACCGGGATGTTGAACCCGCCGTAGCCGTACAGCAGCGTCGGGTTGGTCCCGTCGAGCTTGATGCCCTTCTTCGAGGTGATGAACATCGGCACCCGCGTGCCGTCCTTGCTGGAGTAGAACACCTGCCGCGTCTCGTAGTCCGACGGGTTGAACTCCACCTTCGCCTGCTTCAGCAGCGTGCTCTCGCCCGTCGTCAGGTCGTAGCGGTACGTCGACGGCGGGTAGGTGAACGAGGTGAACGAGTAAAACGTCTCCGTGTCGGTCCGCAGGCCGCCGAAGCCGCCCGCCGACCCGATCGTCGGGAACTGCACGTCGCGCACCGGCTTGCCCGAGATGTCGAAGATCCGCACCTGCGTCGCCGCGTCCTTCAGGTAGGAGCACACGAACTGGTTGTTCACGAGGCTCACGCCCTGCAGCACGTTCTCCGCCGCCGGGATGACCACCTTCCAGTTCTCTTCCGCCGGGTTCTTGGTGTCGATCGCGATCACCCGGGCCTTGGGCGTGCGCAGGTTGTTCTTGAAGTAGAACACGCCCCCGTCGTTCCCGATGAACGAGTACTCCGCCGAGAAGTCGCCGATCAGCGTCTCGATCTTCGAGCCCGGCGTCTTCAGGTCCTGATAGAGCAGCATGTTCTTGTCGTCGGTGCCCTTGCTGACGCCGATGATCAGGTAGTTCCCGTCCTCGGTCACGCCCGCGCCGAACTGCCAGTCCGGCTGGTCGGGCCGCTCATAGACGAGCACGTCCGCCGCCTGCTCCGTCCCCATCTTGTGGAAGTAGAGCTTCTGGAACTTGTTGAGCGACTGGAGCTTCGACTCGCCCTCCTTGGGGGCCTCGAAGCGCCCGTAGTAGAAGCCCGAGTTGTCGGGCAGCCACGCCGGGCTGGTGAACTTCGTCCACTTCAAGACGTCGGGCAGGTCCTTGCCCGTCGCCACGTCGCGGAACTGCCACTGCACCCAGTCCGAGCCGCCCGACGACGTGCCGTACGCCACCAGCGACCCGTCCATCGTGAAACTCAGCCCCGCCAGCGCCACCGTGCCGTCGGTCGAGAAGTTGTTCGGGTCCAGCAGCACCCGCGGCTCGCTCGACAGGCTGTCCTGCACGTACAGCACGCTCTGTGGCTGCAGGCCCGAGTTCTTCGAGAACACGTAGTACTTGCCCTGCTTCGACGGCGCCGAGTACCGCTCGTAGTCCCACAGCTTCGTCAGCCGCGCCCGGATCGTCTCCCGCTCGGGGATCCGGCGCAGGATGGTGTTCGTCAGTTTGTTCTGACCCTGCACCCAGTCCGCCACGAGGGGGTCGGTGGTCGCGTCGCCCTCCAGCCCGCGGAACACGTCGGGCACCTTGGTCCCGTGGTAGTCGTCCGCCACGTCCGATTCCGGGAACACCGGGTACGGGATCGGCAGCGGGAACTCCTTCGGCGGCTGCGGCGCGTCTTTCAGACGCTTCTCGACAGACCCGTCACCCGCCAGCGCCGCCGACGACGCCACCAGAACCGCGGTCAACGCCGCGATACCACGCTTGATGCCCATGGACGATTCCTCCAGGTTCACCGACCCGGACCCTCACCGGGCCCGCGAGGTCGATGCCGTACAGGCTCCATCCTATCGGACCGCCCCAATCGGGTTGCGTCCGGCCCCTCGGCACCTCCCCCGAGCCGCCTGAGCATCCCCAATCCGACATCCCCCATCCAAAATCCAACATCCGACGACCTCCCTACCCCACCTCCTCCCGCGAGAACAGCCACGCCCCCACCCAGAACGCCGCCGCACCCACCC
>JAFLCM010000255.1 GCA_017303565.1 Planctomycetota bacterium | reverse complement strand
ATGCGGGGGGGCGACCGGATCGTGCTCAGGGGTTACACGAGATTGCGTCGAGGACCCGGGTCGCCGCGGTAGTTGAGGCCTCGTCGGCTTGGCGGATCTGGGGCAGGACGCGGTCTCTCAGTGAGCGGGTGGTGAGTACGACGGCTCGCGCGGATGCCGCGAAGTGGTGCGGCGCGAGGACCTGCTCGATCGCGGGCCAGTCGCCTGTTGGGCAGGCTTCGATCTCAGCGGCGGTTTCGAGGAGTTTTCTGCACGATTCCGGCGACAGTTCGCCGTAGTTCTGGCGGACGGATTCCGGGTCGCTCTGCTGGAGGGCGACGGTGGTTCGGAGCGAGCACGCGAGTTGGCGTTGGGCGTGGGCCGCGGCGGCTTGCTGCGTCGCGAGGAACCTGGCGCCGAAGTGTGCGGCGATGTCGGGCGAAAGGGAGCGGACGGCGGGGAGGAGTTCGGCGGCATTCAGGCGGACTTCTGCGAGGAGCAGCAGCGGCAGCGTGCCCTCGCGCTGCATCAGCGCGTGTTCGATGGCGGCGAGGCAGTCCATCGAGGCGGCGAGCGCGGCGGCGTCGGGCGATTGGATGGCGTCGCGGAGTTGATTGGTGGCGGCGGCCGCCGTGGAACTGAGCAGGCCGTACTCGGGCAGTTCGAGACTGGCGTTGCACGCGGGAGATTCGAGGGGCGAGGGGCCGGGATGCCAGTACTCGCGGCGGATGCGCGCGGCGAGTTCGTCCATGAAGTTGTGGGCCGAGGCGATCGCGGGGTTGGTGGGGGAGAGCGACAGGAGGCTCGCCGTCACGATGATCGATCGGATGTGCATGAGCGATCTCCCCGTGTCGTGCCTGGGTCTGGAATGACTCTTCCGCGCACTGTGTATTCGGGGACGTGGGTCGTGGGTTGCGGGCTTGCGCACTGACCCGCGGGCGGGTCAGTGGCACGGCGCGCTCGGGGCGTGGTTCAGTGGCACAGGGCGCGGAGGGCGCGTTCGTTGGCGGTGAGGGACATGTCGAGTTCGGGGGTGAGCCAGTTGGCTTGGAGTTGGGCGGGCGGGTTGGATTGGGAGTTGAGGTGGGGGGCGAACTTGACCCAGTCTTTCAGGGTGGTGAGGACGGCGGCGCTCAGGCGTGCTGCTTCGGCGGTGAGCGCGCGGGTTTCGGATTGGGTCCAGTGGTGGTGGTCGCGGCGGATGGTGGTGGAGACGATGTCGGCGTCGTGGGCCTTGGCCTGTTCGATGAAGGCGTTGGGGTGTCCGATGGCGGCGGCGATGAGGACGCGTTTGTTGCGGAGTGAGGCGGCGGGTTCGATGCGATCGGGCGCGCCGTGAAGGCCCTGGACGCGGAGGGCGGACCAGTGGTGCTTCGCGAGCGCGACGGCGGCACGGGGGGCGACGGTGGTGATGCGGCGCTGGAGGGTGCGGAGATCGGACTCGCTCACGCGGTCGGCGTGGGTGATCACGACGGCGTGCGCGCGAGAGAGCGAATCGACGGGTTCGCGGAGCCAGCCGGCGGGGAGCAGGCGGTCGGCGAAGGGGTCGCGGGTGGCGTCGATGAGGACGATGTCGGCGTCGCGGCGGACGCGGCGGTGTTGGAAGCCGTCGTCGAGGATGACGCGGTCGGCGGCGTTGCGTGCGAGGAGTTCTTCGATGGCGGCGGCGCGGTCGGGGTTGGCGATGACGGGGACGCGGCCCGAGAAGCGCTCGAGGTACTCGGCTTCTTCGTCGCTGGGCAGGCCGCGGTGCCTGGCGTAGCCGCGGAGGACGATGGCGGGGCGGTGGGCGTCGTCGAGCATCCAGCGGGCGATGGTGGCGACCATGGGGGTCTTGCCGGTGCCGCCGACGCTGAGGTTTCCGACGCTGATGATGGGGATGGGGAAGGCGCGGGGTTGTGCGGTGGTATCGAAGCGGCGGTTGCGGCGGGTGATGGCGGCGCGGTAGACGGTCTCGCCGACCTCGGCGAGCCAGCCGGCGACGGGAGGTCGCTCGCGGCGATCAGCGCTCACGGTGCGGCTCCGGTGCGGCGCTGGAGGCGGGAGTTGGCGAGGCGAGGCGGCGGTGCATGGCGCGGCGGGCGGTGCGGGCGAGGCGGAGGGTGTTGAGGACGTCGGTGACGGCGAGGGTGACGATGATGCCGAGGAGCGCGAAGACCGCGAGCCAGACGAGGGTCCACTCGCGTGGGTTGGCGGTGGGGTCGAGGACGCTGACGCCGGCGGTGATGAGGGGAATGACGAGGAGGATGAGGGCGCCGTTGGCCTGTCGGATGCGTTTGCGGCTGGCGGGGTGGTCGCTGGAGCCGATGGAGACGGCGTGGGTGGCGACGGCGAGCATGAGGACGGCGGCGACGGGCGCGGCGGCCCAGAGGGGGACCAGGGTTGCCAGGAGGTTGGGCGCGGCGGGGTGCATGCGCTGGTTGGGATTTAGGGCGCGAGGGCGGTTTGGAGCCAGCGGGGGAGGCGGGTCATGGGGAGGCCCATGACGGTGGTGGGGTCGCCGTCGCAAGTGATGGGCCAGCCGGCGGCGTGTCGTTCGGAGAAGTTGTAGCCGCCGGCCTTGCCGCGCCAGGACTCGGATTGGACGTAGCGGTCGATGTCGTGGTCGGTGATGTGGCCGAGGGTGACGGTGGCGGCGTCGAGGAGGAGTGCGCGGCGGGTGGCGGTGGGGACGGTTGGATCGTGCGTGACGACGGCGACGCCGGTGATGACGCGGTGCGAGCCGTCGCGGAGGGCGTGGATGATCTCGCGGGCGTGTTGGTGGTCGCGGGGCTGGCCGATGACGCGGCCGGCCTTGTCGATGACGGTGTCGGCGCCGAGGACGGGGGTGGGGTCGCTGGCTGCGAGGCGAGCGAGGCCGGCGCGGGCTTTGAGGTAGGCGAGGGCGAGGACCCAGGCGTCGGGGGTGACGCGGCCCTGGAGGAGGATGCCGTCGTCGACGCCGGCGTCGAGGGTGTCGTGGGGGATGCCGGCCTCGGTGAGCATGAGGCGGCGGCGGGGTGAGCGGCTGGCGAGGTACAGCGCGGGCCCTTGCGGGGCCTGGGGGTTGAGGTGGGATGGGGTGGGGCCACCTGCCGTGATCGTCACGGGGGGATGGTATGGAGATGGGAGCGGTTGACGGTGGCGGGAGGGGCGTCGGTGTTCCGAGGTTGCGGCGGTGACCGGTTCGGCGTTGGATCGCGGGTAGAGATTGGGTCGCGCGTCGCCCGCCCGTTTCACGGGCGGTTTGATTGTGGCGGTGGTGACCCAGCGGCTGCGCCGCTGGCAACGGGCACTCGCCCGCTTCGCGGGCGGAGATGGTTGAGTGCCCGCCGGGGACCGGCGGGGTACGCGGATGCACTGACCCGGGGACGGGTCGGTGGCGCGTCAGAGGCGGTGGGAGGGGTCTTCGTCGTGGACGTCGAGTTCGCGGACGCCGCGTTCGCGTCGGGCGCGTTCGACTTCGGCGCGGAGGGTGTCCTGGACGGCGCGTGGTTCGGGGATGGCGCTGAGACGGAGTTCGGGGGTGGTGGCGTCGCTGGTGATGAGTTTGATGGTGCCGAGGCCGACGAGGCGCTGGATGAAGGGCTGCTCGACGGTGATGTCCTTGACGCGGTAGAGCTCGAGGTCGTCGAACTTCTTGTTGAGGACGCCGGTGGACATGCGGAGGCGCTGGTTGGTGACGGTCCACTGGGTGCAGCGGACGGTGAGGAACTTCCAGAGGGCGACGGGGATGGGGAGGACGAGGATGCAGGCGGCGAACCATCCGGCGTTGGTCCACTGGCTGGGGCGGCCTTCCCAGATGGTTGTTTCGTTTGTTGCCATGGTTGAGTCTCCCTTTTGGTGCGGTGCTGATTCGATGGGTTGGTCGGTGAACGCCGCGGCGGTTTCGCAGAAAAGCGCGGGTTCAGAAGCGCTTGTGGGCCTCGCGTTCGGCCGGGGGCTTCACTTGGAGGATGAGGCGGGCCATGGTGAGGTCGACGGGGCGGGTGATCTTGATGTTGCGGGGGTCTCCCTCGACGACGACGACGGGCTCGCCGAGGCGTTCGACAAGGGAGGCGTCGTCGGTGCTGGCGAGGTCGGTTTGGGCGTAGGCGCGTTTGAGCAGGCTGAGTTCGAAGACCTGCGGGGTCTGGACGAGGGTGAGGGATTCGCGGGGGACGGTGGCGGTGACGGTGCGGACGGCGCGATTGGCCTTGCCGGCGCCGCCGAGGATGGCGTCGAGGGGGTCGATGTCGTTGTCCTCGGCGGGTGCGGTGACGCGCTTGAGGGTGTCGGGGACGTCGTAGGCGGGGATGACGGCGTTGTGCTTCTCGGCGGCGGCGAGGACGCGGTCGATGAGTTCGGGGGTGGTGCAGGGGCGGGCGGCGTCGTGGACGGCGACGTGGGTGCAGTCGGGCGGGACGAGGGCGAGGGCGTTGCGGACGGTCTCGTAGCGGTGGGATTCGCCGCCCTTGCAGACCTTGACGCCGAGGAGGCCGAGTTTGTCGCCGTGGCGGAGGATGAAGTCGTCCCAGGCGTTGGCGGGTCCGGCGACGATGACGGAGGCGGTTTCGTCGCGTTGGATGAAGAGTTCGACGGTGCGCTGGAGGACGGGGCGTCCGCCGAGGTCCTCGTCGATTTTGGGTCGGAGTCCGCCGGCGGCGCCGTAGCGGGAGGAGGCACCGGCGGCGGGGATGATGACGG
>JAFLCM010000254.1 GCA_017303565.1 Planctomycetota bacterium | reverse complement strand
GTGACATCTGCTCCCTGGTCAAGCCGATGCCGGTATCTCTGACGGCGAAATGGAGGAGCAGGCTTTGCTCGTCACTGTCGCGAACGCTGACCGCAACCTCGACCTCCGCTCCGGCCCGCCGACCCGTCCCCTGTGCACGCGGTCCGCCCCCGCACGGCACAACCCGAAAGCGGCGTGTGATCGGACTTTGCGAATGGCGTTCGATCCGACCGACGGTTCGGCTACCCTGCGCCGTGTCGTCCTTGGAGGCCCTCATGACGCCCTCTCACAACGGAGCACTGCTTGTTCTGCTCGCCGCCGGCTCGACGGCGTGGGCCCAGTCCGAATCGGCGCTGCGCTTCTTTGGCACGGGCACGAGCCAGCAGGACCGCGTCCGCATCCCCGTCGACGACAACGCGCCCGGCCCGGACGCCTCCACGCCCTGCGACGTCGGCGCCGCCTCCTTCACGATCGATTTCTGGTTGCGCGGCAGCGCCACGGACAACACGTCCGCCAACGCCGGCGGCGACCGCGCCTGCGACTGCTTCAACTGGATCGAGGGCAACATTCTCGTTGACCGCGACATCTACGGCGCCAGCGACCGCGACTGGGGCATCGCCGTCGCCGGGGGTTTCATCCGCTTCGGCGTCGGCCGCGGCGACGCCCCGGGCTGGAACGAGCACACCATCGAAGGCTCGACGCCGGTCCTCACCGGCGCGTGGACGCACGTCGCGTGCGTGCGCGATTTCGACGCCGGCCAACTCCGTGTGTACGTCAACGGCGTGCTCGACTTCGCCGGCCCCGCGAACCGTCACCGCGCCGACCTGAGTTACCCCAACTCGGGCGACCCCGCGCCCGTGACGCCATGGGGACCGTTCATCGTCCTGGCGGCGGAGAAGCACGACGCCGACCCCGCCAACTACCCGAGTTTCTCGGGATTTCTCGACGAGTTCCGCGTGTGGGACCGCGCCCTCGCTCCCGCCGAGATCGAGAGTGTCCGCGCCCTCGTTCTCGCCCCCGGCGCCGCGCAGGCGAGCGGCCTCGTCGGGATGTACCGGCTCGAGGAAGGCGCCGGCACGACTGCCGCCGACTCGTCCGCTTCCGGCTCCCCCGTGGGCACGGTCATCGCGGGCGTTCCCGGGAACGCGCAGTGGGTGCTCCGGGCCATCGACGCGGGCAACACCGCTCCGGTGTCCTCGCCTTCTTCGTGCCCGGGAGATCTCAACGGCGACGGCACGATCAACACCGCCGATCTGGCGGCGCTGCTCGGGGTCTTCGGCGGCGCGGCGGGCCCAGGCGAACCCGCCGACTTCAACGCCGACGGCGCGATCAACACCGCCGACCTCGCGGTGTTCCTCGGGCGCTTCGGCGCACCATGCTAAGCCGGCGGGACGCCCGCCTCGCGCGCCACGCAAAACAACCACGACCCGCGCCGTGCGGCGCGGGTCGTAGCGTGGTGGTGCCCCTCGATCAGGTCAAGGAGGAAAGTCTGCTGGCGCGAGCCCCGGTTCAGTCGAACAGGCTGGACGTGTTGGGCAGCGTCGCCGGGCGGAGGTTGATGGTGGTCTCGATGCGGCAGTTGGACTGGGTGGTGTGCCGCTCGGCGAAGAACAGGACCAGCGTGTTCTTGCCGTTGGGGACCATCAGGTCGCCCAGGCGGTCGAGTTGCACGGTCTGGCTGAGCGCCCCGTGCACGCCGCCGATGTCGATCACCAGCCTGCCGTTGATGAACACCCAGACGTCGTCGTCGCCGATGAACGTGAAGGCCTGGCCCTCGTTCGGCTTGTAGATGAACTCGGTGGCGAGCTCGAACGTGAAGCCGAAGTTTTTGGTCTGGCGCGACGGGTTGCCCAGCAGGTCGTTGTTGATCGGGAAGAACCCGCCCCGGGTCGCGTAAACCGGGTCGGTGCGGTCGTCGAAGACGTACAGGTTGCTGTTGGCCTGGCGCTTCAGGACGATCGGGATCTCCTTCGACATGTTCACGCCGGGAACGTCGCGGAACCACTGGGCGAACGACGAGGCCGAGGCGATGGCGCCGGGGTCGGCCGTTCCGGTCCAGGATCCCGCGGTGTCGCCGAGGCTCGCGTTGTAGCTGGCGGGGTTGATGTTCCGCCGCGCCGAGTCGCGCCACTGGGCGCTCACCTTCTTGCCGCCGCCCTTGAACACCGGCTTCTTGTCGCGGTCGAGGTTCGCTTCGAGGTTCCCGGCGTAGTGCCCGTAGCCGCCTCGGGGAACGACCTCGAAGTCGGCGTGACCGCCGGACTCGCTGGCCCACTTGAAGTCGCGGCAGATGCCGGTCAGGTTCAGCTCGGCGGGCAGGTTGGCGTACGGGTCGCTGGACTGGCGCCCCTGCGCCTGACCGGTGGACATCACCACCGCCGCCGCCGTCACCAGGCCCGCGGCCGTCAGCACGAACTTCGTCACGGACTTCTCGTTGCGGGACATCGGGAAACTCCTCGAACTCAGGGCTTGGGTGCGGTCCCCCGCTCGAACCGGGTACACCCCGGCGGAGCGCCACTCGGAAACCGCCCGAGACCGGTCACGCCGCGGAATCCCGGAACCCCCCGGGGCTTGGCGCGAACGGTCAACCCAACACTCCCAAACGCCCCGCGCCCCTCCAAGCACTGGCACTCGAAATCCGATCCGCGCGGTCCGTCTGTGCCGATGTGGAAAGCCTTGCGGGGGATCGCGCCCGCGCGCCCGAGGGCACCGCCCGAAGGCTCCCTACGATCAACCGTTTTCCCGGACCGGGCGACCACGCCGCCCGCCGGGTCAAGGACAGCCAGCATGGACGCATTCGTGATTCAGGGCGGCAACCGGCTCAAGGGGCGCCTCCGCATTAACGGCTCCAAGAACGCCAGCCTGCCGCTGATGGCCGCCACGCTGCTCACCGACCAGCCCGTCCACCTCAAGGGCGTGCCCCGGCTGGCGGACATCGCCAACCTGCGCCGCCTGCTCGCCGAACTGGGCGTCTCCCAGGGCGAACTCGCCAGCAACGACCAGGGCCTCGACCTGTCGTTTCGCGCCGACGACGCCTCGAAGTGCCATGCACCTTACGACATCGTCCGCACCATGCGGGCCTCGATCTGCGTGCTCGGCCCCATGCTCGCCCGGCGCGGTCAGGCCCGCGTGTCCATGCCCGGGGGCTGCGCCTTCGGCGACCGCCCCGTAGACCTCCACCTCCGCGGCCTCCGCGCCCTGGGGGCCCACATCACCCTCGAGCAGGGCGACATCGTCGCGCACGCGCCGGTCTCCGGACGCCTCAAGGGCGCGCGGGTGTTCCTGGGCGGGCCCTTCGGCTCGACCGTGCTCGGCACCGCCAACGTCATGTCCGCCGCCACCCTGGCCGAGGGCGTCACCGTCATCGAGTGCGCCGCGTGCGAGCCCGAGATCGTGGACCTCGCCGACCTCCTGAACAAGATGGGCGCCCACGTCCGCGGCGCCGGGACCCCCCGCGTCATCATCGAGGGCGTCAAGGAACTCCACGGCGCCACCCACCAGGTCATCGCCGACCGCATCGAGGCCGGCACCTACATGATGGCCGCCGCCATCACCAATGGGAACCTGACCATCGACAACGTCCCGCTCGACGCGCTCATGGCCCTCAACGACGTCTTCGAGCACGTCGGGGTGCATGTCCGCGCGGTCGACGGCGTCAAGCCCGACTCCATGTCCGCCACCGTCGAGGTCTCGTCGGACCGCGTCCTCCGCGCCGCCCACGTCACCACCCAGCCCCACCCCGGGTTCCCCACCGACCTGCAGGCCCAGACAATGGCACTCCTGACGCTCGCCCACGGCAACAGCGTCATCACCGAGCGCATCTACCAGGAGCGGTTCCTCCACGTCGCGGAGCTCAGCCGAATGGGCGCGCAGCTCTTCCGCCAGGGCCCCACCGTGGTGGTCAGCGGCGTGCGCGAACTCGTGGGCGCGCCGGTCATGGCGTCCGACCTCCGCGCCAGCGCCTCGCTCATCCTCGCCGGCCTCGCCGCCAACGGGCGCACCGTCGTCCGCCGCGTCTACCACCTCGACCGCGGCTACGAGAAGATGGAAGAGCGCCTCAAGTCGCTCGGCGCGGACATCGCCCGCGTGGACGACCGCGACCTGCCCTCGGACGAGTGAGCCAAGTCGATCGAAACCCCTCGGGGTCACCGCGCGCCGGGATCGCACGCGTCGCCACACGACGCCGGCGGTCACGCCGACGATGCGGGCCGGATCGCGATCGGGTTACTCCCGGTCCGGCACGCCCGGCGCGTGCGCACGGCCCGCGTGAGTGCGGACGGGGTCGGCGCTGTTCGAGTCGGCGCCGTTCGAATCGGACACGGCCCGGTCAAAGCCGGGGGCCGGCGACGTCGCCGGTGGGCGAGCGGTGAATCGTGTGGCCTCGTCACAGGCCCGCATCAGCCGGGCCGAGGGGAACACCAGAGCGATCACGCTCGCGGCGGAGACCGCCGAGGTGAACACCCGCGCTCCGAACGCGGTGGTGCGGTGCGGCTCGGTCGCGCCGTCCGGGTCACTCAGGAACGGCGCGAAGACCAGCCGCAGGTAGTAGAACGCGCCGATCGCGGAGTTGAGGCCCATCACGATCACCAGCAGCAGTTCGCCGGCGCTGATGGCGCTCGTGAACAGGTACAGCTTGCCGATGAACCCGAGCAGGATCGGGAACCCGAGGA
>JAFLCM010000253.1 GCA_017303565.1 Planctomycetota bacterium | reverse complement strand
ACGCGGGGCTGATCCAGCGCCGCGAACTGGCGCGCCTGCTCCAGCGGGCCGCGGGCACCGAGATCGGGCGCACCCACAACTTCGCCCGCCTCGCCGCGCTGCCCGCGCACGAACTGCCGGGCGCCTTCCGCGCCGAGGTGCCGTCGGGCGACTACGAGGCTTTCCGCGCCCGATTGGCCCGCATGCGTGAGAACGCCGAGCCGAACGTCCTGTGGCCCGGCGTTGTCCGCGACTGGGCCCAGACCTCGGGCACCACCGGCGCCGGCGGGCAGAAGTACATCCCCGTCTCTGCGGAGATGATGCGGAGCAACCGGCGCGCCGCCTTCGACATCTTCGCCCACGCCGCCCGCATGGGCGTCTCCCTCCCGCACGTCTACGCCGGGCGCCTGCTGTTCCTCGGTGGGTCCACCGACCTCGAAACCAACGCCCACGGCGTGCGCACGGGCGACCTCTCGGGCGTCGTCACCCGTCTCATCACCTGGCCGCTCACGGAGGTCGTCGCCCCGTCCGCCGACATCGCCCTGATGAGCCACTGGCCGAGCAAGATCGACGCCATGGCGCGACAGACCGCGGAGATGGACGTCCGCTTCATCAGCGGCATGGCGTCCTGGAGCCTCGTGCTGTTCGAGAAGGTCCTCGCCCTCGCCCGCGCGAAGAACCCGAGCGTCCGAAGTCTCCGAGACGTGTGGCCGAACCTCACGCTCTTCGCCCACGGCGGCGTCAACTACGCGCCGTTCGACGCCCGCGTCCGCGAATCCTGGTCGGGCGACCCGACCGGCGACCTGCCGTACCGCCTCGAGGTCTACCCCGCCAGCGAGGGGTTCATCGCCATGCAGGACACCCGCGGCGATCCCTCGCTGCGGCTGAACACCGACATCGGGGTCTATTACGAGTTCGTCCCGCTCGAAGAGATCGACCGCCCCGACGCACGTTCGTTCGCCTGCGATCAGGTGGAGAAGGGTCAGCGCTACGTGGTGGTGATGACCACCTGCGCGGGCCTTTGGCGGTACATCATCGGCGACACCGTGGTGTTCGACAGCGTGGGCCCGCTCGCGCCGCCGCGGCTCCGCATCGTCGGGCGTCACAAGGCGTTCATCAACGCGTTCGGGGAGAACCTGATCGTCGAGGACATCGAGACCGCGGTGGTCGAGGCCGCCCGCGCGACCCGGGTCACGGTCGGCGAGTTCACCGCCGCGCCCGTTTACCCCGGCCCGGGCAGGCGATCGGGCGTTGAACTCGCCGTGGAATGGGCGGCACCCGATTTTTCCCCCAACTCCCCGGCCCCCGACCCGAAACTCGTCGAGCGATTTGCCCAAGCATTCGACCAAACCCTCCGCGACCGAGGCACGGACTACAACATCAAACGCACGGGCGACCTCGGCATGGGCCCGGCCGTGGTCACGCCCCTGCCCGTCGGCGCGTTCCACGCGTGGATGGCCTCGCGAGGGAAACTCGGCGGGCAGCACAAGGCGCCGCGCTGCGCCAACAACCGGGCCGTCCTCGACGACGTTGTCGCCGCCGGTCGCCGCGCCCCAGCCCCCGCGCCGCCGGAACCCGCAGGAACGCACCCGTGATCTCCGCGCTCAACGAACGCCCGGCCCACCCGACCTCTCACGCCGCCGTTTGTTCGCTTGCCGACTGCCGCGCCCTCCTCAACGTTTTCGGTCCCGAGCGCTACACCGCCTCGACGCCGCTGCTCCCCGGCGGCACCGTCGGCCAGCACGCGCGCCACTTGCTCGACCATTTCTCGGCCCTGTTCCGCGCCGCCCCCGACGCCCCCATCGACTACGACGCGCGGGCCCGCGGCACCGAGGTCGAGACCTCCTTCAACGCCGCCATCGACGAGATCGACCGCCTCTCAACGCTGCTCCGCGCTGTTGACGCGGCCCGCGCCGAGGCCCCGGTGACCGTCCGCCTGATGATCCGCGCCGACGGCACCCGCGCCGTCCACGCTTCCACGCTCGGGCGCGAGGTCGCCTTCGCCGTCCACCACGCGGTGCATCACCACGCCATGATCGCGGCGATCGCCCGTGATATTGGGCTGAAGATCCCCGAGGGCGCTGGTCTGGCTCCCGCGACGCGTCATCACCACGGTCATGCCCAGTCGCGCTGAGCGGGAAGAGCGTCGCCCGCCCGCGTACCATGATCCCGACGCCGGATGTGCACTGTTTCAATCATCCCGCTCCGCGATCCCAGCGACGACCGCCCCGCCGGGTTCCGCCTCGTCACGAACCGCGATGAATCGCGGGCCCGCCCGCGCGCCCTGCCGCCGCGCGACCACCTGCTCGCATGCGGCACGCTGGCGCGCTGGCCCCTCGACCCCGCCGCGGGCGGCACGTGGGTCAGCGTGAACTCGCACGGGGTGGCGCTCGCGATCCTCAATATCTACGGCCCGGCGCCCGTTCCGTCCCGACCCCGTTCGCGCGGGCACGTCATCCCCGCCTTGGCCTCGGCCCCGAGCGCCGCCGATGCCGCCGCCCGGCTGGCCTCGATGAATCTCCCCGACTTCGCTGGTTTCCGCCTCGTCGCGGCGGACCCCGCGAGCGTGATCGAGTGCCGCTGGGAGCCGGGGCAACTGCTGGTGTGCGAGGCCCCGCTGAGCGCGTGCTGCTTCTCCAGCCACGGCTTCGGCGACCGCTTCGCCCGGCACCGCCTCCGGCTGTTCGGCGCGCTCGCCTCTCGCGGAGCGTTGACTCCCGTCGAGCAGGACGCCTTCCACCGGCACCGCTGGGCCATGCGCCCGGAGGTGAGCGTCCGCATGGCCCGCGACGATGCCCGCACCACGTCGATCACGAGCGTGGAGGTGCGATTGAAGAAGGGCGAAGCGATGCGGGTGCGGATGGACCACGAGGACCTTCTGGAGTCGCCTCACGCCCCCGCGGCCGCGCCCCCCGCGCTCACGGAAGCCCCGCCCGTCGCCTCCCCGTTCGCCCCGGCCGGCGCCGCATGACGCCCCCCCGCGCAGCGTGGTGGTTGCGGCTTTTCCGCTCAAGGTGGTTCCTCGCCTACGCGCTGCTGCTCGCGCTGTCGCACCTCACGATCGCGCTGGTGCAGCCGGATTTCTGGGGCATCGACCGTCCCGACCCCGGCGAGGGGCGCGAGGGCAAGGTCACCATCCCCGCGCTCACCGCGTTCGGAGCGCCCAGCGACTCTAAGCGCGAGACGATCACCTACCTCGAGTTCGCGCCCGAGATGGCGCCCGCTTCGAGCGGGCCGGCGCGGCTGCCCGTGATCCTGCTGCACGGCAGCCCGTCCTCGGGCGGTGCGGACTTCAAGACCCTCGCGCCCGCGCTCGCCGACGCCGGGCGCACGGTCTACGCCGTGGACCTCCCGGGCTTCGGTCGTTCGAGCCAGTGGGTGAGCGACTACTCGATCAAGGCCAACGCGCGGTGCGTGCTGGCCATGATGGACGCGCTGAACCTGAACCGGGCCCACGTCGTCGGCTGGTCGCAGGGCGGCGGGTCGGCGCTGTGGGCGGCCGACCTGGCGCCGGACCGCGTGGCGTCGATCTCCCTGCTGGGCTCGATCGGCGTGCAGGAGGCCGAGGGCTCGGGCAGCTACCACTTCGAGCACACCAAGTACGCGGTCGGGTGGTTCCTCTTCGTGGCGATCCCGGAGGCGATGCCGCACTTCGGGGCCGCCGGTCCGCGGCATTTCAGGCACGCCTTCATCCGCAACTTCCTCGATTCCGACCAGCGCGAACTGACGCCCCTGATGGAGCGGCTGAAGACGCCGACGCTCATCCTGCACGGGCGCCACGATTTCCTCGTCCCCGCGTGGGCCGCGGAACTTTCGCACAGCCTCATCGCGCCCAGCCGCTTGGTCATCCTCGATTCGGATCACTTCTTCCCGATGGGCGGGCAGAAGCACATCGGGGCGCTCCAGCAGGCCGCTGGGATGCTCAACGCCCACTTCGCCCGCCTCCAGCCCGAGCTCCAGCCGACCGCCGGGTACGTGACCGACGCGCGCCGCTGGCTGGCCGAGGATGTGGGCGAGGGCGTGCTGGCGCTGGCGCTGATCGGCCTGGGGCTGCCCGACGGCTCGGGCGTGGAGATCGTGGCCGAGGTGGCGCGCGACTTCCCGGACGCGCTGCCGGTGGTGGCCACCATCTACGACGACGACACCCACCTGTTCGACAGCCTGGCGGCTGGCGCCCAGGGCTATGTGCTGAAGCATGAGCGGCCGGAGGATGTGGCGGCGTGCCTGCGCCGGATCGAGGCGGGCGAGCCGCCCCTGTCGCCGTCGATCGCCCGGCGGCTGCTGGATCGATTGCGGCCCCCGCCGGCCCCCAAGCCCAAGGACGACGCCGGGCTGTCGCCGCGCGAGACCGAGGTGCTGACCCTGCTGGCGCGCGGCATGTCGGCGCCCGAGGCGGCCCGCGAGATCGGACTGCAGCCTCAGACGGTCGCAGGCTATGTGAAGGTGATCTACCAGAAGCTCCACGTGTCCAGCCGCGCCGAAGCGGTGCTGGCCGCGGCCGAGCGGGGACTGACCTAGAACGCACCTGGGCCCTGGCGCACCTCGACATCGCGGGCGCCGAGCGGCTCGCCGCATTCGGAGCAGGTCATCACCGGCGTGAAGTCGCAGCCACAGGCCTTGTGCCGGTGCAGCAGCGGCGGGCCGGCCTCGCCAGCATAGTGGGTGTCGCCCCAGTTGACGATGG
>JAFLCM010000252.1 GCA_017303565.1 Planctomycetota bacterium | reverse complement strand
GGTGCCGCCTTCGTAGCCTCAGCCTGCCCGAACGCGGGCAGGCACGCGCCGCACACGCTCAGGACGGAAAGGACCTGTCGCACATCGGCGCGGAAGCGTCCGGGCATGTCGGCTCCAATCGGGCAACGAACCATGGTGGACCCCCGCTCCGAAGGGCCCACGCCCGACGACCGATGGTCCGAGAAAACTGTTCGCAGATTGTACGCCGGATTCGGCCCGGGACCGCCCCGCGCGTCCCCAGAGCGACTCACCCGGCCATCCGCAGCGGCTGCTGCTCCGCGCCCAGGCGCTCGTCGAACAGCCGGACCCGGTTGCGACCGCCCGACTTGGCCGCGTAGAGGGCCCGGTCGGCGGCTTCGATCCACGACGCGGCGTCGTTCAGGCCGCTCAGCCCCGAGGCCGTCACCCCGAAGCTCCCCGTCACGGCGAGTTTGGGGTACTTCCGCCAGGACTTGGCCTCGACGTTCGCCCGCACCCGTTCGCACACCCCGGCGGCTTCCTGGATGGTCGCGCCGGGCAGGATGAGCGCGAACTCCTCGCCGCCGTAGCGGCACGCGATGTCGTACGCCCGCAGTTCCTGGCGGAGGACCTGCGCGAACCCTTGCAGGACCGCGTCACCCGCGGGGTGCCCGAAGGTGTCGTTCAGTTTCTTGAAGTGGTCCAGATCGCACATGACCAGGCTGATCGGGCCGCCCTTGCGCTGCGCGACGGAAAGCTCCGCCTCCAGCCGCTCGTTGAAGTACGCCCGGTTCCACAGGCCGGTCAGGCCGTCGATCCGCGCAGCGTTTTCGAGCAGCCGCATCAGTTGGGTCAGGCGCACGGCGCTGTTGATCCGGGCCCGAAGTTCGTGGACGTCGAAAGGCTTGGCGACGAAGTCCATCGCGCCCAGTTCAAACGCCATCACCTTGTCGGTGCTTTTGGCCTGGCCCGAGAGCATGATGACGGGGATGCCCATCGTTCGCGTGTCGGCCTTCAGGCGACGCAGCACCTCGAACCCGTCCATGTCGGGCATGTTGACGTCGAGCAGGATGATCGAGGGCATCTGCACCTCGGCCAGTTCGAGCCCCTCGGGCCCGCTGAACGCGGCGAGAAACTCGATCCCCTCGTCCTTCAGTTTCACCGCCAGCAGCCGGTGAATGTAGGGCGAGTCGTCGATCAACAGGGCGATGGGTGCCTGGTCCTGGGGTCGCACCGCGAAGGCCTTTCTTCAACGCCGGGGCGGTCCGATCCCTTGGGGGTTCGGCGCCGCCACCACACACACGTTCCGCCGCCATCAGGCGCTGACGCGCCCGCACAACGCGACGAGCTCGTCGAGGCTCGCCCGGATCGATTCCAGGTCGCGCTCCGCGCACTTCAGGCCGGCTTCCAGCCGCCCCGCGCTCAGCCCCAGCACCTCGAACCCGTACCCCGCGCTGGCGCCCTTCAACTGGTGCGCCAACCGGGACAACTCGTCCAGCTTCTGAGAATCCCAAAGCGCCGAGAGCTCCCGCGCCTTCTCGGGCATCTCCGCCGCGAACTCGCTGACCAGTTCCGCCATGTCGGGGTCGGACGCGAAGGTGCTCTTGAGCGGGACGGGTCGGTTCGGCAAGTCCATGGCCGAGGCACTCCGGAAGGGCGGCTGTCCGAAGCCACGCGGCACCGGACAATCGCACATCGACGCGCCCTCAAACGCGGTCAAGCCCGCGCGCCGGGGCGTCCCTCAATGCCGGTCCGTCTGCGCCGTCTCGCGGGACTGGCAACGTCCGTGTTGCCCCCGCGTCCGCGAAGTCGTCCGCCTTCCCCACGCCCGATGGATCGCGGGACACGCGAGCGTGATCCCAGAGGCGTTTGCGAAAACGCAAAAAGAAAAAGGCGGCGCGCATCCGAGGACGCTGCGCCGCCCTTCCGGGGGGCAAGTGAGATGTACAGAGTCTAGTCGGTCCCGCCCGCGTTGCAAGTCAAAATGAACCCGCTTTCACCGATTGTGGAAAACCTGACGCCCGAGAACACGCGGGCTAGCAGCCGGAACCGAACCGGGCCAGGAACGCCGCCAGATCGGCGGTGTTGACCACGCCGTCCTGGTTGAAATCAGCCGGGCTGTTGGCCCCACCGACCTGCCCGAACGCGGCCAGGAACCCGGTCAGGTCGGCGGTGTTGATCGAGCGGTTCCCGTCGAAGTCCCCGCGGCAGACGACCGTCAGTTCCCCGTGGCTCCGGGTCTTCTCGCCGCAGGACCCGGTCACGATCACGTCGTAGTCCCCCGAATCGATCATCTGGGCGCCGGTGATGGTCAGCGTCGGGGTGTTGACCCCCGAGAACCTCCCGGCGTTGTCCAAGGGCACGCGGCCCTTCCGCCACTGATACGTCAGCGTCCCGCTGCCCGAGGCCGCGACGGTCATGGTGGTCGACTCGCCGAAGCCGACGGCCTTGTCCGGGGTGGGGGTGTCGATTTTCGGGTCGGTCACGAGTTCCCAGGTGCCGGCGGTGTTCCCGGCGCTGGTGATGCCGCAGGCCAACACGATCACGCTGCGGTGGGTGTCGTAGGAGGCGGCGTGGACAAACCGGGTGGGCATCCCGCCGGTGGTGGGGCGGAGCGACCAGGTCGAGCCGTCCCATTCCCACACGTCGTTGCGCCGGCCCGTGCCGGATTCGCCGGCGATCAGCACGCAGCGCTCACGGGCGGGGTCCCACAGCATGGTGGCGCCGTTGCGCCCGCCCATGGCGGCGGGGGCCGCTGCGGACACCTGCTGCCACGACACGCCGTCCCACTCCCATGTGTCGGAACGCCGGTTGAAGCCGTCGTCGAAGCCGCCGAAGACGACGGTGCGCTCGCGGATGGGGTCGTAGGCGGCCGCCGCCCAGCCGCGGTCGGTGATGGGCGTGGCGTTCGACTGCGCCCACGCGGTGCCGTTCCACTCCCACGTGTCGTTCCAGCCGTGCTTGCCGGAGATGAACACGGTGCGGTTGCGGGCGGCGTCAAAGGTGAGGGCATGGGCGTGGCGTGCGACCGGGCCGGTCAGGGTCGCCAAACGCCACGCGGACCCGTCGAACTCCCAGGTGCCGTTGATGTGATGGTTGTTGGGGTGGATCTCCAGCGCCGCCCCGGTGGGCATGACGATCACCTTCCGCACGCTGTCGTACACCATCGCGTGCTCCCAGCGCGGGTAGGGGTCGTTGCCCGTCGGCGAGGGGAAGGGGCTCGGGTTGGGGAACAGCGTGGTCCAGGTCGCGCCGTCCCACGTCATGGTCTCGCCGAGGGAGATGTAGTTGGGCCAGTCACCGCCGGTGGCGCCGCCGAAGAAGACGGAGCGCCGCCGCGCCTCGTCGTAGACCATCGCGGGGGCGCGCCGGGCCGAGGGCTCGGTGGCCGACCGCTGGACCCAGGTCGCGGGCGCGCAGGGCTGCGCCACCGCGCGGGTTGTGAAGACGCCGCCGATCACGCTACCCGCCAGAACGCCGACCAACATCGCGCTGCGCATGTCCCTGACTCCATCTCGGCGTTCGCGGCGGCCGTGCTCGGGCCGCCCTCCGCCGATCTGACCTGTCCGCACTCATCCGCCCCGCGGGGGACGCCGCAACCCACCCCGCGCTCGCTCCGGAAGCACTCCGCTCAGCGTAAGCGCAGGGATTCCCAACGCCCAGCAAAATGCGCTGGAAAACCCATCGGGGGTTCCCCTCGCCCGGCGTCGGTTGGCCCACGGCGACCCGTCCTACCACCAGCCGCGGAGTTTCCCGATCCCGATGACCGTCGCGGTAATCGCCAGGCCCGCGGCCATGAGCGACTCGCCCGCGATCAGGCCGGAGGCAACCGGGATGTTGTAGTTCTCGGAGGACTTGCGGTGAACGCGCGTCCAGATCATCGCGATCACCGCGCCCACGAAGAACGAGAACGCGTTGGCGAACGGCATAACCCACGCGAGGCCGATGCCGGTCGCCGAGGGCATGTACTTCCGGGCCTTTGAGGGCAGGCCGCGCTCGATCAGCGGCAGCACGATGCCGATCGCCGCGCCGATCAGGATCGAGTACACCGCCGACTGGGGCAGTTCGGCGACGCCCTTGGTGAGGACCCTCGCCACCGCTTCCCAGGACCGCGTCCCGGGCATGGGGAAGGTCTCGAGTTTCTCCCGCGTCGGGACCATCAGGTACCAGATGGGCACGATCGCCAGCGTGCCGAAGAACACGCCGAAGAACTGCGCCAGGAACTGCTTGCGCGGGTTCGCGCCCAGCAGGTAGCCGGTTTTCAAGTCCGTTAGAAGGTCGGCGGACGAAGAGGCCGAGTTGGCCGCGATGCCGGCCGAGGCCAGGTTGGCCGCGATGTTCTTCGGCGCCAACGCCGCGAACATCAGCTGCATCACCTTTCCCATCGCCCCGATGGGCGTGGTGTCCGTTTCGCCCGTGGCCCGGCTGGCCACCATCGACAGCACGAACGACATCGCCACCGCGATCACCCCGGCGTACCACGACACGCCGAACGCCACGATCTGCAGCCACACCATCGCGACGGTGATGGGAACCATGCCCAAGATCATCCAGAAGCCCGGCACCTCGATCTTCGCCATCCCCGCGGCGTCGTGGGCGCCCGTCTCGGACTTCACTCCCGTGAACGCCCGCACGATGGTCTTCCACTGGAGGGCGACGCTGGTGAGGCTGGAGAAAACCATCACCGCGGCGCCGCCCCAGAGCGACCAGCGCCAGATC
>JAFLCM010000251.1 GCA_017303565.1 Planctomycetota bacterium | reverse complement strand
CACGACCCCACGCAGGTCAATCGCCAGGGCCCCGACTACGGCTCGCAGTACCGCACCGTGATCTTCTACCACTCCCCCGAGCAGAAGGCCGCGGCGGAGGCGGAGATCAAGCGCCTCACCGACTCGGGCAGGTACAAAAAACCCATCGCCACCAAGGTGCAGCCCGCGCCGACGTTCTGGGCCGCGGAGGACTACCACCAGCAGTACTTCTTCAAGCGCGGCATCCCGAACACGTGCCACGTGCTGGAGGAGTGAGGGGGGGGAGGGGGGAGTGGCAGAGTGGTCGAGTGGTCGAGTGGTCGAGTGGTCGAGTGGCCAAGTGGCTGAGTGGCGGCGTGGCCGCGTGCGCCGGAGCGCCGGATTTCGTTCCGTTGGTGGTTTGAATTCAGCCCTCGCCGAAGGCTCGTCCTTACCCACTCGCCATTCGCGATTCGTCGCTCGCCGCTTGAGCGCTGGCCACTTCCCGATCTGGCCACCTCCCTCCTCCCTCCTGGCCCCCAAGAATCAGCGCGAACCCACGGGCCCGAACTTCCGTATAAGTGTGTGAACAGCCGGGCCGCGGGGACACGCAGAAGTCCCCACCGCACACACACGGCGGCCCGACGAAGGGGGTCTTCTCTCTCTCCTCCAGCGGTTCACGCTCTCACGGGCTTGGACCGCTTTGGTGTTGCGTCCGGGTACCCCGACGGTCCCCGGCGGGCACGGAGTATTTGAGTCACATCGCGTGTGCCGCCAAGGCGTCGTAAGCATCGAGGACGCCCGCGCCGATCGAGCCGCGCTCCCACGCGGGGCCGCCGTCTAGACGCTCTTCGGGCCTGATGAAACCGGTGTGGGAGAAGGTGCTGAGCATGTACTCCGCGTCCTCGCGTTCGACGCCGTAGAGATGGAAGTACGCGGCGTCGAGTTCAGCGCGGAGGTCGAAGCGCTCCTGCGGCTTCCAGATGTGGACGCCGTCGCCGCGGGAGCCCTTGAAATCGCAGGCCTTCGCGAGGGGGATCATGTCCTCGGCGGTGCACGAGAGTTTCAGCACGCGCTCGCTGATCCAGTGCTCAAGGGTTTCGCGCTTGGACCAGGGGCACTTGGACTCGTAGGTGTCGGGGGGGAGGGTGGCGAACTGCTGCACGATGAAATAGTTGAGGTGGAGCGCCCCGACCTTCTGTCGCACGGTGAAGTCGAACACGAAAGCGTTGAGATTCGCTAGCAGGCACGCTTCCCGGCGCGGCATGATGTCCTCGCCCACAAACATGATCGGGGCCGAGTTCACCACGCCAACCCACGGGAGGAACGCGGCGATCATGGTGCGCTCGTTCGTCGCACTGGTCACGTCCTTGTACGCGAGCAGCCAATCGCGCTTACGGCCCTCGGTCACTTCCGCGACGGTTTCGGCGGCCACCCACCACCTGGGCATCACGGCGTACTCGGGGTTCTGCCACTGGGTCTCGTAGGTCTCGGCCTTCTGGCCCTGGCGGACCCAGTTGTCGTCCTCGACGACCACGCTGGCGGCGCGGTGGTCGAAGGCCTGAACCATCTTGGCCTCGTACAGCGGCAAGGCGCGGGACATCGATTTGACGTACACGTTTCCGTCGAGTTTGTACCCCTTCTTCTGCCAGACCTTCGCCTCAGCGAAGTGCTCCGCGTCGTTGGTCTGGTGGAACATCGCGAAAAACTTGATCCCCCACGGGTTCCCGCCCTTCCTGCGGTTCTCGTCGATGAGGATGGGGACGCGCTTGTAGATGCCGCGCGTCAGGTTGGCGTCGCGCCGGGTTCGGAAGATGGGGCAGGTGCGGGTGTTGGGGTTGAGCAGTTTCATGTCCGCCGCCGTGAGGGCGATATGGCGGTTCTTGTTGGTCTGATCGACTTCTTCCACAGCGTGGGCGAAGAAAACGAAATCAGCTTGGTCGGTCTTGGACTCGCCGCCGTGGAAAACGATCGCCGAGAACTTGTATGAGCGATGCACATCCTCGAAGACGCCGAGCTTGTTCTCGAAGTCGTACAGCGAGACCAGGGCCTTGCGGTCCATCAGGTCGGCGAAGAACTCCTTGGTGGTGTCGTCGGTGGCGATGCCCGAGGGCACGAGAAGGCCCGCCATGCCGCGAGGGGCCACGATCGCCCGCGCGAGCTCGGCGAAAAGCATGTAGAGGTTGACGTCGCCCTTGCCGGTGAGCGGGTAGCGGTCGGAGCCGCGGGCGTAATCGAGCATTTTTTGGGCGCGGTCGCGGGCGGCGAGGTAGGAATCGTGAAGTTCCGGCGCCGCCGTGGGCATGGCGGCGATGCGCTTCTTGCGGTCCGCGGCGTTGACCGCGCCGGCGGTCTCGGGGTCGGTGAGCGAGAAAAACTCGCGGTCCTGCACCTTCACCCGCTCCCACGGCGGATTCCCGATCACGCAATCGAAGCCCGGACCTCCCCCCGGGCTGGGCTTCTTCTTGTCGAAAACGTGCGGGAAGGCCTTGTGCCAATCGAGGGCGTGGGGGTCGACGCCGGGGTCGGAGACGAGGGAGTTGCCGTGGACGATGTGGGCCGTGAGGTCCATCAGCGTCTTGCCGGCGCGGGCGGAGCGGATCCAGAGGGCGAGCTGGGTGATCTCGACGCCCTCGTTGGACAGGTCGACGCCGTAGAGGTTGTTGGCGAGAATGAGGTCGGGGACGGCGTCTTCGAGGGCGGCGACCTCCTCGGGGTCAACCCCGGCGCCGGCGAGGGCGTGGGCCACGGCCTTGTAGTGGGCGTCCATGGCGTCGTAGGCGCGGATGAGGAAGGCGCCCGAGCCGCAGGCGGGGTCGCAGATGGTGATCGACTTGAGTGTGTCGAGGCAGGCCGTCCAATAGGCCCGCAGGGCTTTGGGGCTCCGTGCGTCGCGGGCTTCCGGATCGATCCCGTGGGCCTTGGCGAGGGCGGCGAAGCGCTCGCGGACCAGGGCGTCGACGGTGCGCTCGACGATGAGGCCGGTGAACGCGGGCGGGGTGTAGTAGATGCCGAAGCGCTTGCGCTGGGCGCTCTTGGGCATCTTCGAGAGTTGCGCTTCGGCGGGGGCCGGGGCGGGTTTTTTCGACTTGCCCTTGGTTCGCTTCTTGGTAGAAACGGGGCCGCCTGCGTCCTCGATCGCGCCCCGCAGGGCGAACAGCCCGCCGACGCGGAGCTTCTCCAGTTCGGTGATGGAGCGCTCGAAGAGGTGGCCCAGCACTTCGACGTTGACCTCTTCGGAGAAATCGAACTCGCCGAAGCCCGCGAAAGCGTTGGTCCACTTGTCGTCCTCGAGGTCGAGGGCGTTGATCGCGGGGTCGTCCTTGAAAAGGTTGCCGTTGAAGCGGGAGATGGGGCGCTTGCCCTTGGCGCCGCGGTCGACGGCGGTGAAGAGGTCGAGGAAGTTCTCCCACGCGGGGTTCTTGGCGAGACTGTGCGGGCGCACGTCCATGTTCGTCTGGCGGAGCAGGTTCTCGGGGAGCAGCCCGCGGTCCTCGCAGAAGGCGATGAAGATGATGCGGTCGAGCAACTTCTGAGCGATGCGGATCGATTCGTTGAAGTCCTTCTTTTCTTCGACATGGAGGTGGTGGATGAGTTCGTAGCGCCAGCGCTGGTACTTCTTGTAGAGCTCGTCGCCGACGTCCTTCTGGCGCTGCTGCGTCTGCTCAAGAAGGATCGCGGCGCGCGGGCGCTGGGCCAGTTTCGAGGGGAGCAACCCGTCGCGCTGGAACAGGCAGTAGAACTCGTTGAACCTCGCGGGATCGCGGAGCTCCTGGAGCGTGAACTCCTCGTAGGCGAGCGAGCCCTTGGAGCGGTGGTACAGCCGGATGGTCGAGAAGTTGGAGACGATGCCCCAAGGGCACGACGGGGTGGCCGCCAGGTAGTCCCAGCACTGCTGAACGGCGGTGCGACCGTTCGACCGGTCACGGTCGAGGTCCGTTGTCGCGTCCTTCAACTCGATGAGCACCTGCGGGTGGCGGGCCTCGGGGAAGAGGCCGAGCGCCCCATCGGCGGTGCCGACGCCGGGGACCGTGAACTTGTGCTCGATTTGGTAGTCCGTCGGGCTGACGGTCTTGTGGGCGTAGCCGAGCCCCTCGCCGAACACCTGGTCGAGAAACTGGGTGTCGATGGAGGTCTCTTTGTGCCCCGGCAAGTGTCCCGCGGACTCCTGGTCGGCCCACCGGCGGATGATCGCGTGGGCCCGGTCGCGGTCTTCGCCGGAGAACTTCATCTCTCCGCCAGCGGCCTTCTTGAGCATCCTCGGGATGAAGAGCGCCCGCTGACGCCTGATGCGGCGCTCGGTCTTCCGCTCGTAATCAACAAAGAGCGTGGTACCCGGGGTTGGCGGCGGCTTCTTCGCCATGAGGCGTGCGTCCTTGCGGTGTGGCCCGGGGATTCTACTTCTTCGGATACTCGAACACCCCACGCCCGGACTTGTCGCCCAGGCGCCCCGCCGTCACGAGCTGTTTGAGCAGCGGACAGGGGCGGTAGCGGTCGTTGTTCAACCCCTCGGCCAGAACGTTCATGATGTGGGCGCAGGTGTCGAGGCCGATGAAGTCGGCCAGGCGCAGGGGGCCCATGGGGAAGTTGCAGCCGAGTTTCATGATGCCGTCGATGGCCTCGGGCTCGGCGACGCCCTCCATCCAGGCGTAGAAGGCCTCGTTGATCATGGGCATGAGCACGCGGTTGCTGATGAAGCCGGCGCGGTCGTGGGCTTTCAGCGG
>JAFLCM010000250.1 GCA_017303565.1 Planctomycetota bacterium | reverse complement strand
GTCACCGGCGTCGCCGGGCCCTCCGGCGGCAGCGACGACAAGCCCGTGGGCACCGTGTTCATCGGCGCGGCCTCGCGCGCCGGGCACGCGGATGTCCGGCGCTTCCGATTCCCCGGCGCTCGCGACGTCGTCCGCGACCGCGCCGCGAAGATGGCCCTCGCGATGCTCCGCTTCGGCGTGAACCGGCTCGGCGTGCCGCGGCTGCTGTGGCAGGTCGCCTGACGAGACGCGCTCCTACAGCACGACCGACTGGCCCGGCTCGATGCGCTTTGGAAGGCGCGCCGTGTCCAGGTCCTCCGCGCCCATCGCCGTCACCGGGCTGATCTCGATGGTGCACTGGCACTCGCCGCGCTCGTCGCGGGGCACCTTCACGCCCACGCGCTCCAGCCACCGCGCCGCCCGCTCAGTCTGGATCCTCCGGCACGTCTCGGGGCTGTCGGTGCCCTCGGCGTTCTTGATCGGCGCGAACTCGTCGATGCGGTCCGTCTCGTACACGATGCTCGAGCGGCACATCGGCACCGCGTCGAACACGAACGTCTCGAGCTTCACCGCGTTGGGCTTGGCCGGGTTCACCGGCTGGCCCGACGACAGGTCGAAGAACGGCACCTTCTTCTCGGCGCGGTGGAACGGCAGGCGGAATCCCGCACGGCCCTCCGGGTCCGAAGCGCCGGCGCCCGAGCCGCCGCGACCGTCGGAGTTCAGCCGCGCCACGAACTCGACGCCGATCATGTGGATCGCGATCGAGCCGGCGTTGAACTTCAGGGTGTGGTCGGCGTTCCGCGCCTCGGCCAGGTGCTTGGGCAGGTCGGAGTACTCGAGCACCCGCACCTTGCCCTGCGCCTTGGCGAACACGCCGACCTTCTCGCCCGGGTCGGTCTTGGCGACCATCTTGCTGCTCATCTCGCCCGACGAATCGGGCGCGAAGGCGTGCAGACCGATGAACACCGGGTCGATGACGCGGGCGAGGGGGTTGTCGATCTGGACGTACGAGATGTGCTCGACGCCGCGGGCCCGCATGTCGTTGATCGCGCCGGAGTTCCACAGCGCCCGCAGCGAGCCGCCGTGACCGTCCGGGTTGGTGGCGATCTCGTGGGGCGCGTTCATGAGCACGCGGCCCGAGGCCATGTCGAACGAGGGCATGACGCCCTGGCTGAAGAACATGATGTCACGCGGGTTGAGGCCGCAATAGTCGTTCTGCTTGAAGAACTCGACCGTGGCCGCGTGGTTGATCGGGCTGGTCATGACGTACCACGGGATGGTGCGCCCGTAGCGTTTCTGGGCGGCGACGATCCAGTCGGCGAGGCACGCGAAGAGCGGCTTTCCGGTGATCCCGCCGCCGGGGTACGCGCCCTTGGGCCCGTCGAAGCCGAGGCGCGTGCCCTGCCCGCCGGCGACGGTGAAGGCGGCGACCTTGCCCTGGCGCAAGAGGTCCTCGCCCATCACCTCGTACTTGCTCTTGTTCCAGCCGCGCCCGGGGATGGTGTGGTCCTTCGGGAAGTAGGGGGCGGGCTCGATGTCCTCGGGGCTGATCTCGACGGCGGGCTTGCCGGTGACATAGGTGCGGATGAGTTCGGGCAGGGAGTCCCAGTCGATCCCGGCGACCTGCTCGAGGAGCGCGGCGCGGTCGGCGGCCTTCAGGCGGTCCCAGTGGGACAGCACGTGGGCCTGGCCGGCCTTTTCCAGTCGGGACACCACGTCGCTGGGTGCGGTGACGGCGTGAGACACTCGATCTCTCCTCTTCAATGCTCGTGGGCGTCGCGCCCGGCGCCGGGGCGCGACGTTCGTCAGGCGCCGGGGTCCACCGGGCGCGTCCACTTCTCGTCCATGTGCCGGACGATCTTGCCCGACACCACGTAGATGACCTGTTCCGCGACGTTGGTGCAGTGGTCGGCCATCCGCGCCATGCTGTGGGCGATGCGCCCGAGCGCGAAGGCGTAGTCCACCGTGTGAACGCCCTTGACCAGGCCGGACTCCACGTCGCGGAGGATGGCGGTCTTGAAGGCGTCGGTGGCGTCGTCGCTGGCGAGGACGAGCTGGGCCGCCGTCACGTCCATCTGCGCGAAGGCCGTGTTCGTGTTGTGCATGATCCCGATGATGCTGTTGGCCATCACGCGGAACTTGGGCGGGATCGCGGCGGGCAGCGAGGAGACGGCCTCGTACTTCTCGGCGATGACGGCGGCGAGGTCGCCGATACGCTCGAACTCGTTGTTGACCTTCACGATGGTGAGGACCATGCGGAGGTCCTCGGCGGTGACGCCGTCGTTCCCCCATTCGTCCACGAGGAGTTGGACGGCGGCCTTCTCGATGGCGATGTCGACGCGGTCGATCTCGTGGTCACGTTCGATGACCTCGCGGGCCTTGTCGCCGCGGCGGTCGAAGACGGAGACCACGGCGTCCTCGATGGATCGCTGCACGAGGCGGCCCTGGGAGACGAGGTCGCCCTTGAGCACGCCCAGGCGGTCATGGAAGGAGGTTCTGGACACGGTCGACAACGCGCGGGCGCTCCTGGGGTCCGACGGCCTCCCGATGATACCAGCCCGCGGCACCCGCCGACCCGTCAATCTGTCCCGATTTTCCGCGGCGAATCCCGGCGCTGAACGGGGCCGCGGGCGGCGCTGCGATATCATCTTCTCCCCCGGGCTTTTCGGCCCGGCTCTCCCGTTCCTCTCGCTCCTCTTCGCCCCCGCACCTCTCTCCCCCGCACCTCTCTCCCCCACACGCCATGTTCACCATCACCGCCGTCCGTGCTCGCCAGGTCCTTGACTCCCGCGGCAACCCCACCGTTGAGGTGGACGTGGCGCTCTCGGGGGGCGCGATCGGTCGCGCCGCCGTGCCCTCGGGGGCTTCCACCGGCGAGCACGAGGCGGTGGAACTTCGTGACGGCAAGAAGGGCGAGTGGCTGGGGAAGGGCGTGTCGAAGGCGGTGAAGAACGTCAACGACACGATCGCGCCCGAGATCGAGGGCCTCGACGCGCGCGAGCAGGAGGCGATCGACCGGCTGATGATCAAGCTGGACGGGACGGCGAACAAGGGCAAGCTGGGTGCGAACGCGATCCTGGGCGTGAGCATGGCGGTGGCGCGGGCCGCGGCGGAGCAGATGGGGCTGCCTTTGTACCGGTACCTGGGCGGGACGGGGGCCAAGATGCTGCCGGTGCCGATGCTGAACATCCTGAACGGCGGCAAGCACGCGGACAACACGGTGGACTTCCAGGAGTTCATGGTGCAGCCGTGGGGCTTCTCGAACTTCGGCGACGGGCTGCGGGCGGGGGTGGAGATCTACCACGCGCTGAAGGGGGTGCTGCACGACAAGCACATGTCGACGGCGGTGGGCGATGAGGGCGGGTTCGCGCCGAACCTCAAGAGCAACGAGGAGGCGCTGCAGATCATCGAGCAGGCTGTGAAGAAGGCGGGCTACAAGTGGGGCGAGCAGGTTTTCGTGGCGCTCGACCCGGCGACGAGCGAGTGCTGGAACGAGGCGGCGAAGCTGGGCAAGAAGGGCTACTGCATGTTCAAGAGCACCAAGGAAGTGCTCAGCAGCAAGGACATGGTGGAGATGTGGGCGTCGTGGTGCAAGAAGTACCCGATCCGCTCGATCGAGGACGGCCTGGCCGAGAACGACTGGGACGGCTGGAAGTTGCTCACCGAGAAGCTCGGGGACAAGGTGCAACTGGTCGGCGACGACCTGTTCGTGACCAACAAGAAGTTCCTGCAGAAGGGGCTTGAGAAGGGCTGCGCCAACGCGATCCTGGTGAAGGTGAACCAGATCGGCACGCTGAGCGAGACGTTCGACGCGGTGAACCACGCGGTGCGGAACCGGTACGCCGCGGTGTTGTCGCACCGCTCGGGCGAGACGGAGGATTCGACGATCGCGGACATCGCGGTGGCGACAAACTGCGGGCAGATCAAGACGGGGGCGCCGTGCCGGAGCGACCGGAACGCGAAGTACAACCAGCTCTTGCGGATCGCGGAGGAGCTGGGGTCGGATGCGGCGTACGGTGGTTCGACGTGGTGGCGGGGGTGAGGGGTGCGCGGTGCGCTGTGCGCTGTGCGCGGTGCGCTCTGCGCAATGCGCAATGCGCAGAGCGCACGGCGCAGGGCGCAGAGCGCGGAGTCGAGGCGGCGGTGCTCTTTGATGGGAGGTGATGCTCATGGGCGCTTTCGCGCTGAGTGCCGAGTCGGCGGCGGCGTTTGCGGAGCGGTGGTACGGCGCGTGGAACGCGCACGACCTTGACGCGATCATGGCGTGCTACGACCCGGGCATTGAGCATTCGTCGCCGTTCATCAAGCGGTACCACGGCACGGACGAACTGTCGCTGAAGGGGAAGGACGCGGTGAGGGCGTACTTTGGGCGTGCGCTGGAGCGGAACCCGACGCTGCGGTTCGAGCCGTTGCACGTGGCGGTGGGGCTGGAGAGCGTGGTGCTGGTGTACCGACGGATGTCGGGGGACCTGGCGGCGGAGTTCTTTGCGTTCAACTCGAAGGGGGAGATTCTGCGGTCGGTGTCACATTATGGGTGAGGGGTGGGGGCGGGGGGCGGGATGCGCTGTGCGCGATGCGCGATGCGCAGAGCGCAGAGCGCAGAGCGCAGAGCGCAGAGCGCAAAGCACAGAGCACAGAGCACAGAGCACAGAGCACAGAGTGGAGAGCGTGCGAGGTGGTGCGGTGCGTGGGAGCGCTGGTGCGCGCTTGGGG
>JAFLCM010000025.1 GCA_017303565.1 Planctomycetota bacterium | reverse complement strand
GGTCCGCCGCGCCGAGTCCGGCGAGTACCGCTGCGTCCGCACGAGGCAAGGACTCGACGCCGTCATCGCCGACATCCGGCGCACCGGCTTCGTCGCCGTGGATACAGAAACGACCGGCCTCTCGCCGATCAGCGACAAGCTCTGCGGCGTGTGCCTTTCGACAAAGGCCGGCACGGGCGTCTACGTGCCGGTGCGTTCGCCCGAGCCGGGCACGCACCTGGACCAGGCGGCGGTGATCGCGGCCCTCAAGCCCCTGCTCGAAGACCCGGCGATCGTCAAGTACGGGCACAACCTCAAGTTCGACTTGCTCGTCCTGCGGGCGGCGGGCGTGGAGTTGAGCCTGGCCGGTGCGGTCGGGTCGGGCATGACTGACCCGCGGACGGGTCAGTGGCATGGCGCGTTCGACTCGATGGTCGCGTCGTACCTCATCGACGCATCGCGGTCGAGCCACTCGATGGACAACCTGGCGCTGGCGCTGCTCAACCGGACGAACATCTCGATCAAGGAACTCATCGGCGTCGGCAAGACGCAGCGCACCTTTGACAAGGTCAGCCTGGAGCAGGCGACCGAGTACAGTGCTGAGGACGCCGACGTCACCGTGCAACTGCACGATGCGCTCGCCCCGCAACTGGAGAAGATGGGGCTTCTCCCGCTCTTTCGGGACGTGGAGATGCCGCTGGTGGGCGTGCTGGCCGACCTCGAATGGAACGGCATCCGCGTGCAGCCGGAGGAGCTGGAGCGCCAGCGCAAGAGGCTGGAAGCGAAGATCGTCGGGCTGGCCGAGGAGATCCAGAAAGCCTCGCCGCGGCCCTTTAACCCGGATTCGCCGCGGCAACTGGCGGAGGTGCTGTTCAACAAGCCCGGCGACGACCCGCCGGGGCTTGGGCTGAAGCCGGGGAAGAAACTCAAGACCGGTTACTCCACGGACATCGAGGTCCTGGAGAAACTCGCGGGCGATCCGGCGTGCCCCAGCAGCGTGCCGGCGCTGATCCTCGAGTACCGCCAACTGACGAAACTCGTCGGCACGTACCTCGAAGCGTTGAAGGAGGCGATCAACCCCCAGACCGGCCGCATCCACGCGAGCTTTCACCAGACCGTCGCCGCCACCGGGCGGCTGGCGTCGAGCGACCCCAACCTGCAGAACATCCCGATCCGCACCGAGGTGGGGCGCGAGATCCGGCGGGCGTTCGTGCCCGAGCCGGGCCACGTGCTCATCAGCGCCGACTATTCGCAGATCGAACTCCGCCTGCTCGCGCACCTGTCGGGCGATGCCGGACTCAAGCAGGCCTTCGAACGCGGCGAGGACATCCACACCGCCGTCGCGGCCCAGATCCACGCGGTGCCGCTGACCGAAGTCACCAAGGAGCAGCGCAGCGGCGCGAAGATGGTGAACTTCGGGATCGTCTACGGCATCACCGCGTTCGGCCTCGCCCGGCGCCTGGGCTGCTCGAACTCCGAGGCCGAGGAGATCATCTCCGGGTACAAGCAGCGATTCGCCGGCATCACGACGTTCCTGGCCGAGTGCGTGGATTTCGCGCAGCGGCACGGGTACGTCGAGACGATCCTGAAGCGCCGCCGTCCCATCGAGGGCATCTCCTCCAACAACCCCTCCGAGCGGGCGCTGGCGGAACGGACCAGCATCAACAGCGTTGTTCAGGGCTCGGCGGCGGACCTCATCAAGGTGGCGATGGTGAAGATCGCGCCCCACCTGGGAAGGCGCGACGTCCCGCCACGACCCGGCGCCGAGTGGGGCGATGTGCGCATGCTCCTGCAGATCCACGATGAACTGGTCTTCGAGTGCCCCGAGGCGAGGGCGCCCGAGGCGACGGCGTGGATTGTCCAGCAGATGGAATCCGCCATGAGCCTGAGCGTGGCGCTGAAGGTCGACGCCTCGTGGGGGCGTGATTGGTTCGAGGGGAAGTAGGACGGGTTTGTCCTGGGTCTTGGGTCTTGGGTCTTGAAACGTCGGCCTGAACGGCCGCGATCCCGTGCCTTGAACAGACCGCGGGTCAGTGCTCCGCCGGGAGTCCGTTCGCCGGTTCCCGCGCAGAAACGACCCGTCCGCGACCCCTCGCGCTAGAGTGTTCCCGATGAGCGGCGCACCTGCCTCGACCAACGCGGAGTCGAACCTTCTAGGGCTGGACTACCGCGCCGAGGCCGAGCGCCTCGGGCCGCCGGTCACGCCGATCATCGACGTGCACACCCACGTCCACGGCGAGGTCGCGCCGGAGATCTACGACGAGGTCCGCCGACTCTTCGGCGTGACCCGCACCTACACCATGACGACGTTCGAGTCGCTGCCAGCGCTCCGCCGGGTGCTGGGCGACTCGATCCGCCTGATCGCGATGCCGCGGTTCACCGCCCCGGACCGGTTGCACGCCATGACCCGGGGCTTCACGGAGGACCTGGCGCGCTGGCACGCCGAGGGGGCGCGGATGTGCAAGTTCTGGACCGCGCCGCGGATCATCGACATCGCCGCGTCGCTGGGCGACCCGTCGCTGCTGCGCCTGGACGGAGCCGTTCGGCGTGAGCAGATGGACCGCGCCGCCGAACTGGGCATGATGTTCATGGCCCATATCGCCGACCCGGACACCTGGTTCGCCACCCGGTACAAGGAAGCGTCCGTCTATGGCACCAAGGCCTCTCATTACGAGGCGCTGGAGAGAATGCTGGAGGCCTACCGCGTCCCCTGGATCGTGGCGCACATGGGCGGCTGGCCGGAGAACCTCTCGTTTCTGTCCGGGCTGCTCGACCGTCACGCCAACCTCCATCTCGACGCCTCGGCGACCAAGTGGATGGTGCGGGAACTGAGCAAGCACCCGCGTGCGGACGTTCTCGCGTTCTTCGAGCGCCACTCCGGGCGGCTGCTCTTCGGCTCCGACATCGTGACGCTCGACGACCACGTGTCGTCCGCGAAGGTCAGCCCGATGGCCGCCGGCGAGAAGGCCCGCCAGGCATCCAGCCGCGCGGAGGCGTTCGACCTCTACGCCAGCCGCTACTTCGCGCTGCGGACGATGTGGGAGACGACCCACGACGGCCCGGCGCCCTTCGCCGACGGTGACCTGAAGATGGTGGACCCCGCCCGGTTCGACGACCGGTCGAGCGCCCGCCTTCGGGGGGTGGCGCTCCCGCCGGGCCTGCTCAAGCGGCTCTACCGCGAGAGCGCCGAGCGGCTGGTCGAGGCGTGGTGGGACCGGGGCTGATCCCGTCCGCGCGGTATCATGACTCCCCCGCATGTTTGTGGCGGGTCCCACGGTGATCCCACGCCCCACGCGTCGCGCGGGGGGCCTTGCGATTGGAGCAGACGGATGGCACTGACGGCTGACGGCGTGATGAAGGACGCGAAGGCGTCCATGGACAAGGCTCTCGACTACCTCAAGAGCGAGCTCAAGGGCATCCGCACCGGGCGGGCGACCCCCGCCCTCGTCGAGTTCATCAAGGTGGACTACTACGGCTCGCCCACCGACATCAAGAACCTCGCCGCCGTCAACATCGCGGAGGCCACCCAGCTCGTCATCAAGCCCTTCGACCAGGGTGCCCTGCACGAGATCAAGAAAGCGATCGAGGCCGCCAACCTCGGCCTGAACCCGATGGTCGACGGCAAGATGATCCGCGTCAACGTGCCGCCCCTCTCGGGCGACCGCCGCAAGCAGCTCGTCGCCCAGGTGAAGAAACTCGGCGAGGACAGCAAGATCGCCGTCCGCAACGTCCGGCGCGACGCCAACAAGCACATCGACGTCCTGGAGAAGGACAAGAACGCCCACCTGTCCGAGGACCAGATCGCCGACATGAAGGACAAGGTTCAGGACCTGCTCAAGAAGCACGAGACCGCCATCGACGAGGCGGTGAACGCCAAGAGCAAGGAAGTGATGGAGGTCTGATCGCGTCGAGCGAGCCTCCCGCGGCCTCGACAACGCTGCAAAGAAAAACGCCCGCGGAATCCGCGGGCGTTTTCGTTGATTGGGAACCGGTCGCCCCGCTTACATCGCCATGACGACGATCTCGACGCGACGGCTGGACTTCTTGTCGCCCTTGGGCTCGCTGGAGCCGCGCCCGTCGACGGTCATCCGACCGGACGAAACGCCGCGGGTGGCGAGGTAGTCGGCGACGGCCTGGGCGCGGGCCCGGCTCAGGTTCTCGTTCGAGCCCCACTTGGCCTTGGACTTCTTCAGGGGGTCCGAGTCGGTGTGCCCGACGACCATGACGGGGTGGCCCGACCACTTGCCGTTGAGCTGGCTGGCGATGCGGTTGAGTTCGGCGCGGGCGTCGGACTTGATCGTGGCCGAGCCGGGGGCGAACAGCGCGTCGCCGGCGACGGTCATGACGGTCGAGCCGCCGCTGGGAGCGCGGTCCGACCCGCTCGACCAGCCGCTGTTGGTCGGCTGGCTCTGCGCAGCGGTCATCTGGCTCTGGAGCGTTCGCTTCTCGCTGTCGCAGGCCTGCAGCGCGGTCTCCTGCTGGTCGACGCGGTTGCGCAGTTCCTGGTTCTCCATCTTCACGCTGTCGAGTTCCGCCTGCATGGCCTTCTGCTTGTCGTTGCAGCCGACGAGCGTGAAGCAGGACGAGAGAGCGACGGCGGCGATGGCGACGCGCCGGACGAGAACGGTGTTCTGAAACATGTCTGGTGATCCTCCGTGACGGTCGGTGGTGAACGATCGGGTTGAGGGCGGCGAGTCTTTGTGGGACAGGCCGGGACGCGCTGGCCCCAACATCTTGGGCTGTCGTCCGTTTAGGGGGCAGCCGGTCCACATGATGCTGTGGCACGACGAAGGGCCTTCCAAGGCCCGCTCCGGCGTCGGGATACCATAGGAATCGGGCCGATTTGTCAAGGCCCTGCAACGATTCCCGGGTGGGAATCCACGAGATTCTCGGGCGTTCGGGTTCCTCGCCCCCAGGACGGGTCGGTCCGGCTTAGGGCAAGTTGATGACCCGTCCGGCCAGGGCGGTCAGTCCGGCTTCGAGGACGGGCTTGGCGAAGATCACCACCACCGTCGCGAAGGCCAAGTGGGGACCATATGGCAGCGCCGTGCCGTGCCGGCCCCCGTTCCCCCGAAGGGCGGAAAGGGCGGTCCAGGTCAGGGCGACGAAGGGGGCGATGAAAAAAGCGAGCACCGGGTCGATCCAGCCGAGGACGGCGCCGACCGCCGCCATCAGGTGGACGTCCCCCAGCCCCATGGCCTCCTTGCCCAGGACGAGGGTGGCCGGGATGCGGAGACCCCACACGATCCCGCCGCCGATGAGCGTGCCGGCGAGGGTGCCTCCAAAGGCGCGGAGCCACAGGGGCGGCTCAGCCAATAGCGCCGCCCCCCACCTTCCCAACCAGCTCGAGTCCGCCGCGTTGAACGCCAGCAGGGCCAGCGCCGCCGCCGGAGCGAGGAACGCCAGTTCCCGGATCATCTCGCGGCGTGCGAAGGGGTACTGCACCCACAGCGGATCGGCGGCGCTTGCGGTGTGCGGCTCGGGCACGAGCCGGCGGAGGAAGACACCCACGCCGAGGCCGACGCACAGCCCGATCCCCATGCCGGGCAGGGGCTTGTCGACTCTCAGGCCGAGGGAAAAACCCACGAACATGAGGGCGATGGCGGGTCCGGTGAAGAACAGCACGCGGAGCAGGATGGTCTTGAGCGGCAGGGGGGGCGGCTCAGCGCCCGGCTCATTCGCGGGCGAAGCCGGGGGCTGGTGGGCCACCTCCCATGCTTCATAGTCGGCGAACGAGCGTTTGAGGACTCCCGTCGCGAGCAAGACGTTGGCGATCACCAGCCCGACGGATGCGCCGAGGGTCGCCGCCAGCCACGGGCCCTCCGGCGTCGGGATCGTCCAGTGGTGCGGCGACCGCCCGAGTTGGGAGCGCCCGATCAGTTGCATCCCGAGCGCATGGAGCGGATGTCCGAGTGTCGCGGCGCCGATGACCAGCCAGGGGATCGACAGGGGGATGGTAAAGGTCCGGGCGTCGATCAGCGTGATGGCGACGAGCGACGCGAGCAGCACGCAGACGAGCAGGGCCATGGGCCACATGCGCATGAGGCCGTCAAGGGCCCACTCGGGCGCGAGGGTCTCGCGCGTCAGGCCGGGCAGCGCCGGGTCCATGAACCACAGCACGAATACGGCGGCGAACAGCGTGCCGACCAGCGCCTCGACAATCGGGTACTCAGGTGAGATCGGGGACCGGCAGAACCGGCACCTGCCGCGGTGCATCAGCCAGCCCAGCACGGGGATGTTCTCGCGCCACGTCAGCCGGGTCTGACAGTGGGGGCACGCCGACGGCGGGGTGACGAGGTTCAGCCCCTTGGGCAGGCGGTAGACGACGACGTTCAGGAAACTCCCGACGATCGCCCCGAACGCGAACACGAACACCAGCCCGTTGATGGCTGCGAGCCACTGAATGAAGACGTAGCCGGGGACCGAGGGGGGGGAGATGGGGAACGGGCGCGGCGCGGGCGCGGTACCAAGGAGCGCCGGCAGGAGTTCGACGATCGTGCCCATGTGGGGGGCATTATCGGCGTTTGGCGATGGGACCGTGCGGCGGATGTCGGGTCGCGGCCCCTACGCCGCGGCGGCAATCCCCGCGTCTCCAGCGGGCCTTCCGCTCCCCGCCTCGGCCCAGCGTCGGCAGACGGCGATCAGGCGGGCCTTTTCGATGGGCTTGCTCTCGTAATGGTCGCAGCCGGCGTTGAGGCAGCGCTGGCGCTCCTCGGGGAGCGCGTGGGCGGTCAGGGCGATGATCGGGCGCGGGTAGGCGGCCTCGCGGAGTTTCGCGGTTGCCGTGTACCCGTCCATCTCGGGCATCTGCATGTCCATGAGGATCAGGTCGAACGGCGTGCCGAGGGCCTCGGCGCTCAGGGCGGCGTCGAGGGCGAGTTTTCCGTTGGCGGCGACGTTGACCTCCGCGCCCGCCTTGCGGAGCAGGTGGGCGATGAGGCGCTGGTTGTCGGGGCCGTCCTCGGCGAGCAGGATGCGGGCGGTGAGCGGCCCGCGTTCGTCGGGTTGAACGAGGGCGAGCGTGGGGCGTTCAAACTCCGCCGAGTCCGCGAGACGGCACGGGAACTCCAGGCGGAAGAGCGAGCCGCGACCGGGCGCGGTGCGGACGAGGGTGACCCCGCCGCCGAGCATCTGGGCGAGTCGCCTGCTGATCGAGAGCCCGAGGCCGGAACCGCCGAAGCGGCGGGACATGGATGAGTCCGCCTGGGAGAACGGCTGGAACAGGGCCTCGGCGGCGCGCGGCTCGATGCCCAGCCCGGTGTCCTCGACGTCGAACTCGAGTCGAACGTTCGCGGGGTCCGCGTCGATGGGGGTCGCCCGGGCCGTGAGGCGCACGCTGCCGGCGGGCGTGAACTTGATCGCGTTTCCGAGCAGGTTCAGGAGGATCTGGCGGAGACGGGTGGGGTCCGTGATGACGGCGTCAGGCACGGGCCCGTCGGCGCAGACACGGAAATCAAGCCCGGCGGCCCGGGCGCGGCCCTGCATGAAATCGCGCACCTCGTCGAGCATCCGCGCGGGCGAGCAGGCGATGGACTCGACGGTCATGCTCCCGGCCTCGATCTTCGAGAGGTCGAGCACGTCGTTGATGACGGTGAGCAGGTGCTGCCCGGTGCGCTTGATGGTCTGGATGCAGTCGAGGCGTTCGAGGGGGGCTTTGGAGGTGTCGCCGTTCTCCATGAGCAGGTCGGCGTAGCCGAGCACCGCGGTGAGCGGGGTGCGGAGCTCGTGGCTTATGTTGGCGAGGAACTCGGACTTGGCCTTGAGGGCGGTCTGGGCCTGGTCGCGGGCGGCGGCGAGTTCGTCCAGGGCCGCTTTGAGGGCGGTGATGTCGGTCCGAACGCTGACGATGTGGCTCAGGCGTCCGTCGGGGCCGAAGAAGCCCTTCATGGTGGAATCGACCCAGTAGATCGAGCCGTCCTTGGCGCGGTTGCGCACCTCGGCGCGCCACACGCCGCCCGCGGCGACGGTCCGGTACATGTCCGCCCAGAACGCGGTGGGGTGGGTGCCGCTGTTGACCAGGCGGTGATTGTGCCCGACGAGTTCCTCGCGGCTGTAGCCGGAGACCTCGCAGAAACGCCGGTTCACCTCAAGGATTGTGCCGTCGGCGGAGGTCACGGAGACGATGGCGGCGGACTCGAGGGTGTCGAGCAGGTCGCGCCGCCCGGACTCGCCGAGCACCGACGAAGGCGAAAGGTAGGACCGCGCCGGAGCGGGTTCGGCGGGTTCGGATGAGAGTCGATCAGGCACGGCGGCACACTCCATGGGGCCGCTCTTCGCATCGGGACATCCGGGAATCCCCTGAATCGCCCGGATCGGTCTTCGGGGAAATCCACCCGGTTCGGTGTTGATTTGTCCGGCGCTGCGTTCTGGCCCGGGCTTTTCGGACCCCGCGCCGTCCGTCGGTCACGCGAGCAGCGCCTTCAGGGCCGCGCCGGGGTCTTGCTCGCGCATCAAGTGCTCGCCGACGAGCGCGATCCGGACGCCGGCCTTGCGCAGGCGGCGGAGGTCTTCGGGCGTGCGGATGCCGCTCTCGGAGACCAGCGTGGTCGTGTCCTCGACCAGGTCGATCAGGCGCAGGGTGTGGGCGATGTCGGTTTTCATCGCGGAGAGGTCGCGGTTGTTGATGCCCAGGAGGCCGTAGGACCGGTCGGGGAAGCCGACGTGGGGGCGGACGCGGAGCAGGTTCTCCATGGAGTGGACCTCGATCAGCGTCGTCAGTTGCAACTCGCGGGCGAGGATCATCAGGTCGACGATCTCGCTCTGGCTCAGGCACTCGGCGATGAGCAGGACGGCGTCGGCGCCGGCGGCGCGGGACTCCCACACCTGGTACGGGTCGACGATGAAGTCCTTCCGCAGCACGGGCAGAGGCACGGCGTCCTTCACGCGGTGGATGTACGAAAGATGGCCGCCGAAGAAACGCTCGTCGGTGAGGCAGGAGATCGCCGCGGCCCCGTTCTCGTGGTAGCGTCTGGCGATGGGCGTCGGGTCGAAATCGTCCGAGCGGTACTCCTCACGGATCCAGCCGGCGCTGGGGCTTTTTCGCTTGATCTCGGCGATGACGCTGGTGGTGTTCGCGGCGTCGTGGCGGACCACCGCCTGGAAGAAGTTCCGCGGGCGGTTCAGTTCAGCGATCCGCTCCTTCAGCGTTTCGAGGGGGACGGCGGCCTTCGCGGCCTCGACCTCGGTTCTCTTGTGCGCCACGATGTCGGCCAGCGTTCCGGTCGCTTTCCACGACGGGGGCGCGGCGTCGGCCCCCTCTTCGGGGTCGGGCGAGTCGGGTTGGAGCGAGTCCGCGTCGCGCATGCTGGACTGTAGTGTTGTCGGCGCGATCGGCGTGGCGGCGCAGGAGGAACCGACGGTTGCCGCTCCCGAGGCGGTGCCGGCTCCGCCAAAGACGCCCGAGAACGCCGCGGAGGCAGCGGGCGGCTCTTCGGCGTGGGTGTCGGTGGCGCTGCTGGCGGCGGGTTTGTTGTCGTGGCTGTGGGTGCTGAGGCTCGCGGCGCGGGAGGGGAGGGGGATGCTGGAGTCGGTGCGGTGGGGGGCGCTGCGGGACGCCGACCATGGCAAAGGCCCGGGAGCATCGCGCGGCGTGCAATCGAACCAGATCGGGATGGTGCTGGTCTTGTGCGGGATGGCGGCGTGGCTGGCACAGGCGCTGGGCGCCTCGATCGCGCTCGGGCTGAGCGGATTACCGCTGGCGGCGGGTTCGCTGCGGGCCGGGGTGGTGGGGCAGGCGGGGGCCTATGCCGGATCGCTGCTGGTGCTGGGCGGCGTGCTGCTGGTCCTGCCCGGCTCGGCGCGGATGGTGGGCCTCGTGGGGTTCGGGCGCGGGATCGCCCGGGAGTTTTGGGAAACGCTCAGGCGAGCCGCGGCGTGGATGATCGTCGCCGGGCCCGCGGTCTATCTCATTGGCGCGGCGTCCCTGTGGGTCGCGCGGGTGGTGGCCCGAATGTCGGGCGGGGATGAGCCGGGCCAGGTGGCCCACCAGACGCTCGCGAAACTCACGGAGCCGGGCGCGGCCTCGAGCGTGTGGTGGTGGCTGACGGTCGTCGGCGTGGTGGTGGGGGCGCCCCTGGTCGAGGAGTTCATCTACCGCGGGTTCCTGCAGACCGGCGTCCTGAAGATGACCCGCAGCGCCCCGGCGGCGATCGGCATCACCAGCGCGGTGTTCGCCGTGGCCCACGTGGGGGCGGTGCCTTGGCACGCGGTGTTCACGCTGTTCTGCCTGAGCGTGGCGTTCGGGTTGGCACTGGAGCGGACGGGCCGCCTGTGGGTGTGCGTGCTGATGCACGCGGCGTTCAACGCGGCGAACGTGGGGTTGTCGATGGTGTGAGAGGGTGGCGAGTCCGCGTCGTTGGGGCGGGTATCGGTGGCCGTGGAGGACCCGGTGAATCCGCCCGCCGGGGACCGGCGGGGTACCCGAATGCGGGCGTTCAAGTGAACCAATGGCCGCACATCATCCCGGGAACACCCACTCCTCCCCCGGCGTGTACTTGAGGAGGTCGTACAGCGCCTTGCGGTCCTGGACGCGGTCGATGAAGGCCGAGACGTCGCCGTCGCGCTTGAGGTGTTCGAGGGCGCGGGTGACCTCGCCCATGGCGGCGCGGAGCGTGGTGACGGGCCAGATGACGCAGTCGTAGCCCGCGGCGGCGAAGTCTTTCAGGGGGATGATCGGCGTCTTGCCGAACTCGGTCATGTTGGCGAGAAGGTAGGGGCCGCGGTGCGCGGTGCGCTTTGCGCTCTGCGCTGTGCGCTGTGCGATGTGCGCCGGAGGGGCCTTGATGGCGGTTGCGAACTGCCTGAACTCTTCGAGGTTGGCGAGGCCCTCGGGGAAGATCATGTCGGCGCCGGCCTCGATGTAGGCGCGGGCGCGGTGGACGGCGGAGTCGAAGGACTCGACGCCGCGGGCGTCGGTGCGGGCGCAGATGACGAAACCGTCGCCGTCGGTGCCGGCCATGGCGTCTCGGGCCTTGGCGGCGGCGCGGACCTTCTCGATCATGTGCTCGGCGGGCACGAGGCGCTTGCCGTCGAGGTGCCCGCAGCGCTTGGGGAACACCTGGTCCTCGATGTGCAGGGCGGCGGCGCCGGCGCGGGCGTACTCGCGGACGGTGCGGACGACCATCTCGGACTCGCCGAAGCCGGTGTCCGCGTCGGCGAGCACGGGCAGTTGCGAGGCGCGGGCCACCTGCTCGATCACGCCCGTGAACTCGGTCAGGCTGACCATGCCGACATCGGGCACGCCGAAGGACGCGGAGACGGCGGCGCCGGAGACGTAGAGTGAATCGAAACCGGCTTTCCTCGCGGCGCGGGCCACGAGGCCGTTGAACGCGCCGGGCATGGCGACGCAGCCCGCGTCCATCAGAGTTCGGAGGCGCTGGCCGGGGCTGGGTTTCCGCGTGCGGTTGCCGGGCTGATCGTGCATGAGGCGAGTATATTCGCGGCATGCGAACTCACTCGATGCGTGCGGCGGCGGGGGTCTTTTGTGCGGCGGTGCTATCGGGCCCGGCGGGGGCCCAGCCCGCGGCGCTCCCGAAGCCCGAACTGCCCGCGAAGGTCATGGCGGAGATCAAGGCCGACGTGCTCCGCAAGCACGTGGACACGCTGTGCGGCTTCGGAACCCGTCACACGCTGTCGTCGGACAAGGTCTTCGGCAAGGGGATCGCGGCGGCGCGGGACTGGCTGCAGCGCACGTTTGAGGACTGCCAGCGCTCGATCCCCGGTCAGCCGCTCCTGAACGTCTACCTCGACGTCTTCGAGCAGCCGCCGGTGGAGCGGATGCCCAACGGCGGGCAGATCGTCAACGTCGTCGCCGTCATCCCCGGCACGATGCCCGAGGCGGCGGAGCGGCGCTACTACGTCGCGGCCCACTACGACTCGATCCCGACGGACAAGATGGACAACACCTCGGACGCTCCCGGCGCGAACGACAACGCCTCGGGGACGGCGGCGCTTTTGGAGATCTGCCGCGTGCTCGCGGCCCGGCCGCTGGAGTCGACGGTGGTGCTCCTGGCGACGGCGGGCGAGGAGCAGGGGCTGCTGGGGGCGCGCTGGCACGCCGCGGACGCCAAGGAAAAGGGTCGGGATGTCCGCGCGGTCCTGAACAACGACATCGTGGGCGATCCGTCGCCGGCGTTCAACGGGGAGAAGGGCCCGCACGCGGGCTTCGTGCGCGTGTTCTCGGAGGGGATCCCCTCGAACCCGCGCGGGCTGCAACTGGCGGAGATCCGGCGGCTGGCTTCGGAGAGCGACTCGCCGAGCAGGCAGATCGCGCGGTACGTCGCGGAGGTCGCCGCGTGGGAGAACACTCGGGTGAAGCCGATGATGGTCTTCCGCCCCGACCGGTTCCTGCGCGGCGGCGATCATCTGGCGTTCAACGACCAGGGCTTCGCCGCCGTGCGGTTCACGGCGATGGGCGAGGATTACACCCGCCAGCATCAGGACGTGAAGGAAGTTGACGGCGTGAAGTACGGCGACCGGGCCGAGTACGTCGACGCCGAGTACCTCGCGGGCGTGACGCGCCTCAACGCGGCGACGCTCGTCCACCTCGCCAACGCGCCGCGCGAGCCGGCGGCCGTCCGCATCGTCACCGCGAAACTCGAGGCCGGAACGATCCGCTGGGAGAAGTGCCCCGAGCCGGACACGAGCGGCTACGAGGTGGTGTGGCGTGAGACCACCAGCCCGGTGTGGCAGCATTCGAAGGACGTGGGCAACGTCGCCGAAGCGCGGCTCGAGGTCAGCAAGGACAACGTGTACTTCGGCGTTCGCGCGTACGACAAGGACGGGTACCGCAGCCCGGTCTCGTTCGCGGGCGCGGCGGTGGAGTGATCTGATCTGAGGGAGCACCGACCCGGGGCCGGTACGGCCCCGCGATGTCCGCGGGTTGTCGGTCTAGACCGGCATCTCTTCCGTCCACCAGCATGCGGCGAGCGGGGCGTCGAGGTCCTTCGC
>JAFLCM010000249.1 GCA_017303565.1 Planctomycetota bacterium | reverse complement strand
GCGAAGGCGGTTGAAGTGAAGGCGGGGGAGGCGAAAGGGACGCTGGCGAAGGCGGCCGACGGCCCCGCGCCGTCGCAGTACGCCGAGGACTCGACCACCCGCGAGGAGCTGGAGAAGCTGCTGGCGGCGGAGACGCGGACCAAGCGGATCGACGACCCGGTGCGGATGTACCTGACGCAGATGGGGACGATCCCGCTGCTGACGCGCGACGACGAGATCCGCCTGGCGAAGAAGATCGAGACGATGCGGATGATCTTCCGGCGCCGGGTTCTGGAGTGCGACTACGCGCTGACCGGCGCGGTGGAGACCCTGGAACAGGTGCACCGGGGTGAACTGCCGTTCGACCGCACGATGCGGATCTCGACGCTCGAGGACAACGCGAAGGAGAAGGTGAGCAAGCGGATCCCGGTGAACTGCGCCACGCTGCGGAAGCTGCTGGAGCAGAGCCGCAAGGACTGGGAGGCGCTCGAGGAAGCGCGGAAGGCCAAGGACACGGAACTGACGGCCGAGATCCGCGCCCGGATCGTGGCCCGTCGGCGCAAGATGGCGACGCTGGGCGAGGAGATGTGCCTGCGGACCAGCCGGATCATCCCGCTGCACCGCAAGCTGCGCGGCATCGTGCAGAAGATCACGGAGCTGCAGGGCGAACTGAAGAAGGCCGAGAAGTTCCCGCAGCGGTACGACGCCGAGGACCTGATGGTCATGCGCGAGGAGCTGTCGGGCCTGCGGACGCTGGTGATGGACGAGCCGGAGGAGCTGGTCACCCGGGTGCGCCGGATGGACGTGGTGTTCTGGGAGTACGAGCAGGCGAAGCGCGACCTTTCGGCGGGCAACCTGCGGCTGGTGGTGTCGATCGCGAAGAAGTACCGCAACCGCGGGCTGTCGTTCCTGGACATCATCCAGGAGGGCAACACGGGCCTGATGCGGGCGGTCGACAAGTACGAGTACAAGCGCGGGTACAAGTTCAGCACCTACGCGACGTGGTGGATCCGCCAGGCGATCACCCGGGCGATCGCCGACCACGCGCGGACGATCCGCATCCCGGTGCACATGATCGAGACGATGAGCAAGCTGCGGAACATCCAGAAGCAGATGCTGCAGGAACTCGGGCATGAACCGACGATCGATGAGCTGGCCGAGCGGGCGGGGATGAGCGTGGCGGAGACGCGGCGGGTGATGAAGATCAGCCGTCACCCGATCAGCCTCGACCGCCCGGTGGGCGAGAGCGAGGACTCGTACTTCGGCGACTTCATCGAGGACGAGCGGCAGGACTCGCCGGGCAACGTGGCGGCGACCGACATGCTCAAGGCGCGGATCGAGGGCGTGCTGAAGACGCTGACGTACCGCGAGCGGGAGATCATCAAGCTCCGCTACGGCATCGGCGACGGGTACACCTACACGCTCGAGGAGGTGGGTCGGATCTTCAAGGTGACCCGCGAGCGCGTCCGCCAGGTCGAGGCGAAGGCGATCCGGAAGCTCCAGCACCCGGTGCGCAGCCGCAAGCTGGCGTGCTTCCTCGACAACAACGAGGGCCACGAGTTCACGAACATGGTGGAGACGCCCAAGACCGACGGGGGCGTGAGCACGGACATCACCGAGGTGTACGCGTAGGCGGAGGCCGGTTGACTGGCTTGAGGGGTGCGCGATGCCTTGCATCAGCGAGTTTTACGGGATCCGTGTCTACTTCTACTTCAACGACCATCAACCCCCGCATTTCCACGCGATCTACGGCGAGCACGAGGCGATCATCGAGATCGCGACGATGAAGGTGCGTCGCGGCGGACTCCCCGCGCGGGCGACGGGGCTGGTATTTGAGTGGGCGCGTCTGCGTCAGGCCGACCTGATGCGGGCGTGGCGGCAGGCGGCGGAACCCTCGAGGATCGACCCCATCGAACCACTGCCCTAGAGTTCCACATGATCCGGATCGTGTCGGCAAGACCGCTGGAGGGATTCCGCCTCGACCTCGCGTTTTCAGACGGGGTACGCGGGGTCGTGGATCTGTCGGGCCTTGCCGGGCGAGGCGTGTTTGCCGCGTGGAACCTGCCCGGCGCGTTCGAGCGCGTTTTCGTTGATCCGGTTGCTCGAACGGTCGCGTGGCCCGGCGGGATCGATCTGGACCCGGATGTTCTGTATGAGCAGGCTCGGGGTGGATCGTTGAACGACCTCGCGGCGTGAGCCCTGTCGCATAGCGAGTACGGCAGGAAACGCGTTCAGTCGGTGCGCTTCTCGCTCCCCGCCCCGAGCACCGCCAGCGCCTCGATCTGCTCGATGGTCAGTTGCTCGGGCCGCAGCGTGGGCGCGATGCCCCCTGGGAATGGGAAGGTTCTCCCGAGGGTGGTGCCGATCTGCTTGCGGCGCTGGGTGAACAGGGCGCGGCAGGCGGCGCTGAGGCGGCGCGGGTCCTTGGTTCGGCGCGATTCCGGCGGCAGCGGTTCGATGGCGACCATCTCGCTGGTGACCTCGGGGCGGGGCCAGAAGCACTCGGGGGCGAGGGTGGCGATGCGTCGGACGGAGCAGGTGGCCTGGACCACGATGCCGAGTTCGCCGTAGTCCTTGCTGCCGGGTTGGGCGCGGAGGCGCTGCCCGACTTCGCGCTGGATGGTGACGTACTGGCCGAGGCAGCGGGGGTGGTCCATGGCGAGGACGGCCATGACGGCGCTGGCGGCGCCGTAGGGCAGGTTGGCGACGAGGCGGAAGGGGGCGTCACCCAGGGCGCCGGTGATATCGGGGTTGAGGGCGTGCTTGCCGTCGAGGCAGTCGCCTTCGATGAGGGAGAAGGCGGGGCTGTGGCCGAGTCGTTCGCGGTTGAGGGCGGCGAGCTGGGGGTCGAGTTCGCAGGCGGTGACGCGGCAGCCGCGGGCGAGGAGTTCCTCGGTGAGGGTGCCGGTGCCGGGGCCGATCTCGAGGACGTTGTCGGCGGCGCGGGCGCCGGACTCGTCGACGAGTATGCGGATGAGGTTGTGGTCGGCGAGGAAGTTCTGGCCCAGGGCGTGGCGTGGGCGCAGGCCGTGGGCTTCGAGGAGCGACTTGATTTCCGAGAGGGTCTGCACGTTTCAGGGATCGACGGGTTCTCGGAGGAGCTCGTCGAGCTCGCGGTCGAGGACGCCGAGGTGGTTGCGGAGGACATCCGCGATGAGTTCGAAGTCGAGGTCGGCGTACGCGTGGATGAGGATGTTCCGGAAGTCAACGATGCGGCGCGCGTTGGTGATGCGTTCCGCCTGGGCTCGATCGGTGCGAAAGACCTGCGCGAGCGCTTCGCCGATGATTTCGAGTTTCCTCTCGACGGCGGCGCGGAGTGTTTCGTCGCCTTCGATCTCCGTCATGGACCTTCCCCGTGTGATGCGCGCCACGGAATCACTCGCCATGCGCATATCAAGGAAGAGCTTTCGGGTCTCACGCCGCATACAGCAGCCTCGTGGTGTCGCGGATCGCGCGCCGGAACTCCGGGTTGCGGATGGCGTGCGGCTCGACGAGGTCCACGGGACGGTTGAAGAGCGCGATGAGACCCTCGCGGAACCCGAAGTACTGCTCGAACCGCCCGGATACGTTGGGCGGGCACTCTCGTTGAAATGTCACCGCGAAGTCGAGGTCGCTGCGCTCGGGTTCGAAGCGCGGTGTCGCCGCCGATCCGAACAACTCGAGCCGCTCAACGCCGAACCGCCTGCACAGTTCGTGCAGCGCCGCGATCTGGGCCTGGGTCGCGCCGGGGATCATTGTCGAAGTGTACGGGGCGGGGCCGGGATCAATCCGGGGTGCGTTCCTACCATCCGGACCCATGCGCGAAGCGGCCCAGAAGCTCCGGTACGACATCCTCGCGGTAGACCTCGACGGGACGCTCCTGGGCCCCGATGGGAAGGTCTCGCCCGCGAACGTGGCGGCGGTGGAGCGGGCCCGGGCGGCGGGGCTGGAGGTGGTCATCTGCACCGGTCGGGGGCTGGTGGAGTCGGGCGCGGCGATCTCGGCGATCCGGGCCGATGCGCCGGCGAAGGGGCGAGAGGTGGCGCCGATCGTGTGTGCCGGCGGGGCGATGCTCTGCGATGCACGCTCCGGGCGGACCATGCACCGCTGGACGATGCAGCGGCCCCTGGTGCACCGCCTGTGCGCACACTTCGCGCGGGCGGGGCGGGCGCCGTTGATTTTGAAGGACCGCGATGCCGCCGGGTACGACTACCTGGTGGTCAACAGCGGGCCGATCGAGTACCCGACGCAGTGGTGGTTCAACGCCATGCCGGTGCTGGTGAAGTTCATCGACGCGATCGAGCACGACGAGCACCCGGAGCACACGGTGCGGGTGGGGTTCGCGGCGGAGGCGGCGGTGATGCTCGAACTCGCGCACTCGGTGAAGGCGGAGTTCGGGCGCGAGACGACGACGCAGCACTTCGCGGCGGTGGCGGGGACCAAGCAGGCGCGGGAGCGGGCGGCGGCGCTGGCGGGTGCTTCCGCGGGGGGCGGGCACGCCCTGGCGCACGCGGACAAGGGCGAGGCCGGCGTGAAGGACGACCGCGTCCACCTGCTCGAGGTCTTTGACTCGCAGGTGAACAAGTGGACGGCGGTGCACCGCTTGGCGCTCGAGCAGGGCGTGCCGCGGGAGCGGATCGCGTGCATCGGCGACGAGGTGAACGACCTGGCGATGATCGAGGGGGCGGCGGCGGGCGGGGGGCTGGGGATCGAGATGGGGAATGCGATCGAGGCGG
>JAFLCM010000248.1 GCA_017303565.1 Planctomycetota bacterium | reverse complement strand
GGCGTCGGCGGCGAGCGTGGACGCGCGGGCGCTGGACCAGACGCTGGCGCGGCTGGCGGTGGAGCGTGGGCTGTGCACCGCCGAGGAGTTGGACTTCTGCCGGCTGAAGCAGCGCGAGCCGCGGTACTCGGTGCGTTCGCTGGCGGATTTGCTCGTCGAGAGCGAAAGCGTGACACGCCGCCAGATGATGCGGCTGAAGCAGCAGGCCAGCAGCGGCAAGTCCGGGACGAAACTCCCGGGCTACACCATGATCGGGAAACTGGGCGAGGGGGCGACGGCGAGCGTGTTCAAGGCGCGCCAGGAGAGCCTGGGGCGGATGGTGGCGGTGAAGGTGCTGCCCAAGCGCTTCGCGTCGAATCCCAGGTATGTGGAGCAGTTGTACGCCGAGGCGCGGATGGCCGCGAGCCTGAACCACCCGAACATCGTGAACGCGTTCGAGGTGGGGAGCCACGGCGAGTACCACTACTTCGTGATGGAGATTGTCGAGGGGGAGACGGTGCACGAGCGGATCCTGCGCAAGGGGATGCTCGACGAGGAGGAGTCGCTGGACATCGTGCTGGCGGTGGCGAGGGCGCTGTCGCACGCGCACGCCAAGGGGCTGGTGCACCGCGACGTGAAGCCGAAGAACATCATCGTGACCGAGGGCGGTGTGCCGAAGCTGACGGACCTTGGGCTGGCGCGGCTGGCGATGGACCGGGCGACGGCAGAGGCTGAGAAGGGCAAGAGCCTGGGCACGCCGTACTACATGAGCCCCGAGCAGGTGCGCGGCGACGTGGACATCGGCCCGGCGACGGACGTCTACTCGCTGGGCGCCTCGTGGTACTTCATGATCACGGGCAAGACGGCGTTCACGGGGAGCGACTCGGACGACATCATGCGCCGCCACGTGGAGGAGGCGCTGGTGCCGCCCGCGGAGGTGAGGGGCGACATCACGCCGGGCGTGAGCGACGTGATCGTGAAGATGATGGCGAAGGACCCGGGTCGGCGTTATTCGTCGTGCGACGAGCTGATCGTGGAACTCGAGGCGTGGAAGACGTACCACGCGATGCGCCGGGCGGAGATGACCGAGCGGGGGGCGTGAGGGGTCTTGGGTCTTGGGGTTTGGGTCTTGGGTCTTGGGTCTTGGGAAAGGCCGCGCGTCAGTTGGATTCGGCGCGGCGCATCCACTCGAACTCGAGCGGCTCGAGGTCGGCGACGAGTTTGGACCGTTCGTCGCCCAGTTGCGACATCTTGCGGTTGTCGCGGTAGACGTCGGGGTCGCTCATCGACGCGTCGATGGCCCTGATGCGCGACTCGATCTTCTGGATCTTCTCTTCGAGCTGCTCGGTCTTGAGGCGTTCGAGCGCGTTCGTTGAGGTTGAGGACGGACCCTGCTTGCCCGCCGTCTTGCCCCCCGGACCGGCCCCCTGCTTGCCGCCCTGCTTTCCGGGCGGCGTGTTCGTGGCCTTGCTCGCCTGGGCGGCCTTCTGCTCGGTCTCGCGGCGCTTGCGGTCCTGCTCGTCGCGCTCGCGCTGGCGCTTGGCCTGGGCCTCCGCGTCGGCGGCGGCCTTGCGGCGTGCTTCCTCGCGCTCGTGCCAGGCGCTGTAGTTGCCGGTGAAGACCTCGCAGTTGCCCTTGCCGTCGAGCACGAGCAGGCGGTTGCAGCAGGCGTCGATGAAGGCGCGGTCGTGGCTGATGAGGATGAGCGTGTGCTCGAAGGGCCCGCCCTCGCGCCCGGGCTGTTCGCTGGTCTCCTCGATGGGCAGCGCGAGCATGTCTTCGAGGCGCTCGGCGCTGGAGATGTCGAGGTGGTTGGTGGGCTCGTCGAGGATGAGGAGGTTCTTGCCCGAGCACAACAGCCCTGCGAGGACGGCGCGGGTGCGCTCGCCGCCCGAGAGCGTGCCGAGGTCGCGGGTCTGCTCGTCGCCGCTGAAGAGGAACGCGCCGGCGAGGTTGCGGGCCTCCTGCTCGCGGACCTCGCGGTGCGGGTTCTCCTTCTTCATCACCTTCTGCAGGTACTCGTAGACCGTGAGGGACAGGTCGGGGAAGTCCTGGTTCTGGCGGAAGTACGCGGTCCTGAGGTTGGCGCCGAGTTTCACGGTGCCGGCGTCGGCGGGCGTCTCGCCCAGGAGGCAGCGGACGAGGGTGGACTTGCCCGCGCCGTTGGGCCCGATGACGCCCCAGCGCTCGCCGCGGGAGATCGTCACGTCGAGGCCCTTGAACAGCACCTTTGGGTGCTCGGAATCCTCGGCGTAGGCCTTGGAGACGCCGCGGGCGAGCGCGACGATGTCGCCGGAGCGCTCGGCCTCGGGGAGTTTGAGTTCGAGTTCCGCGAGTTCGACGGGGCGTTCGAGGGTGCTGTCGCGTTTCTCGCGTTCGAGGCGGGCGAGGCGGCCCTGGGCCTGGGCGGCGCGCTGGCCGGCCTTGTACTTGCGGATGAAGGCCTCTTCCTGGCGGAACTTGTCCTGCTGGTTCTCGTACGCGCGCATCATGGTGAGGCGGCGCAGGGCGCGGGTCTCGCGGAAGGCGGCGTAGTTGCCTGGGTAGTCGATGAGGCGTCCGTTCTCGACCTCCACGATCTTCGAGACGACGTGGTTGAGCAGGTAACGGTCGTGGGAGATCATCACCACCGCGCCGCGGAACTCTTCCCTGAGGAAGCGTTCGAGCCACAGCACGCCGTCGATGTCGAGGTGGTTGGTCGGCTCGTCGAGCAGCAGCACATCGGGCTGTTCGAGGAGCAGGCGGGAGAGCGCGAGGCGGCCCTTCTGCCCGCCCGAGAGGTCGCGGACCTTCACGTTGAAGAACTTGTCCTCGAGGCCCAGGCCGTGGAGCGTCTCTTCGATGCGGTGCTCGACGGCGTAGCCGCCGGCGGCCTCCATCTCGGCCTCGAGGCGCATCTGGACCTTCATGAGCTTGTCGAGCGCTTCGCCGGTCGCTTCGGCCATGTCGTGGTAGACCCGGTCGAGTTGCTGGTGCAGGCGGTGCAGTTCGGCGAAGGCGCCCTCGGCGGCGCCGCGGAGGGTCTCCTCGGGGTCGAGGACGGGGTCCTGCGAGAGGTAGCCGGCGCGGCAGCCGCGGGCGGTGGCGACGTCGCCCGAATCGGGTTTGAACGCGCCGGCCATGATCTTCAGGAAAGTGGTCTTGCCCGTGCCGTTGCGCCCGACGATGCCGATGCGGTCGCCCGCTTCGACCGACAGCGAACACCCGTCGAGGATGACGGTGTTGCCGTAGGAGTGGCGGATGTTGGTGGCGGCGAGGAGGGGCATTCGGGGGTTTGGGGCGGGCTCGGGCGAGCTCGGGCAAGTTTGGGAGGGGCGGATTGTACGGACGCACCCCGGGCGGAAGCGTGCCGCGGGAGCGAAGCCGGGGCCGAATGTCGCGCCGGGTACACTCGGCGCGTGCCAGGGCCGAAGGTGACATCGCGGTGGGGTCGGGTGCTCGACGCCGTCACGGCGCCCCTGCTCCTGGTGGCCCTGTGGCTGCCGGGGTGCAACCAGGGCGGGTGGCGCGTCGATACGCCCCTGTACACCGCGGTATCAAGGTGGATGTTCGAAAAAGGGACGTGGGAAGCGCTGGTGTTCCCGATGGTGGGGGAGCAGGCGTACTTCAACAAGCCGCCGCTGGCGTTTTGGATCCACGGGTTGATCGGGCTGGCGTTGCCGAACGAGTTGTGGGCCGCGCGGCTGCCCACGCTTCTGAGCGGCGTGCTCGCGCTGGAGGCGACGCGCCGGGCGTTCAAGGAACTGGGCGGGCGGCGTCTGGGTCTCGCGAGCGCGTGCGTCCTGGCGCTGACGGTCGAGTTCTTCCGCTACACGCGGGCGTTCTCGCTCGACCTGTGGGTGGTGCTGTTCCTGATGCTGAGCCTGTGGAGCGCGGCGCGGGCGCTGCGGACCGGGCGCGGGGCGCACCTTCTGTGGGGCGGGGCGGCGCTGGGCGCGTGCCTGATGGTGAAGCCGCTGTTCGCGCTGGCGTTCCCGGCGGTGTATGCGGCGTGGCTGCTGTGGTGCGGGCGGGTGCGGCTTGCGGCGTGGTGCGTGCCGATGCTGGCGGTTGCGGCGGCGTTTGCGGCCCCGTGGCATGTGGCGATGGTGCTGCGCTGGGGCGACCGGTTTGTTGACGAGTACTTCGGGCGTCAGACGGTGGGTCGGGCGCTGGGTCAGGCGTTCGCGCCGCGCCCGTGGTGGTTCGTGCCGTGGGAGGTCGCGCAGTTCTACTGGCCGTGGATGCTGACGCTGGCGGCGGGGGTGTGGTGTTGGGCGCGGACGCGCCGGCTCACGCGCTCGATCGAACTGGACCGAGTCGCGCTGATCTGGACGCTCGGCCTGACGGCGACGCTGGTGGCCTTCAAGTCGGCGCTGGTCAGGTACGCGGTGCCGCTGTACCCGGTGCTGTCGGTGGTGAGCGCGGCGTGGCTGACGAGACACGCGCCGAGGGGAGCGCGCCGGGCGGTCACCCGCGTGCTGTGGCTGGCGGGCCCGGCGGCGGTGGTCATCAGCGCGGCGCTGGCGGTGACGCCGATCAGGTTCCAGCGCCCGCCTTCAGTGGAGATGCCGCGCCTGTACGCGATGCTGCGCGACCGCGGCGACCCGCCGCTGTGGTGCATGCCCGGCATGCCGCTGGTGTTGGCATAGCCAAGATACGAAACCTGAACTGGTGCAGGGCCGAATGCAAACACGCGGCTGCGCGTGTGCATGGTGTTGCCTGACAGGTCAAACAGCACG